>JAXHMM010000012.1 GCA_034521445.1 Balneolaceae bacterium
GCCCGCTGAACCTCAGCGTGACCGCCGCGGGCACCGTGCCTGCCGGACGCGTGCGCTACCGTTCCGGGGCGTCCGAGGATGAGGCCATCTGCGTGAGCGGCGATCTCGGCGGGGCTATCGCGGGCCTGCGCATCCTGATGCGCGAGAAAGAGATCTGGCAGGAACAGGGCGAGCAGCAGGCTTTCCAGCCCGACCTGGAGGAATACGAATACGTGGTGGGTCGGCAGCTGGTGCCCGCCGCCCGCCGCGATGTGGTGGAGGCCCTGGGACAGGCCGGCCTGCTGCCCGGCGCCCTCACCGACGTCTCGCGAGGGCACTCGTGGCCAGCCTGCGCCAGGTGGCCGAGTCCTCCGGGCTGGGCTGCTACGTCTACCAGGCCGCCCTCCCCGTAGCCCTGGACACCCGGGCCGTGGCCGACGAGATGAAGGAGGAGGCGGACAAGTACGCCCTGTTTGGCGGGGAGGACTACGAGATGCTCTTCACGCTGCCCGAGGGGGAGGTGGAGCGTGCTGGCCGAACAGTTCGAGGATTTCGCGGTGGTGGGCAAGATAACCGGCGACCCGGGCGTTACCATGCAGACGGCCGAAGGGGAGACGGTGCGCCTGGAAGAGGAGGAGTGACCCGGGTATGCATGCGTAGCGGAACATTCGAGGCACGTATTCGTACGACTTCCGGTGCTACAGAAGAGCAACGCAAAGGTTATAAGGGTCCCGTCGCCTGCGCAGTTCTGTAATATTTGCCGTATATTGGTATTGACCGGCTTAATACTTATTCTCTCTTTACGCGATGTCTGATTCCAACCATTTCCCCAACCGTAAGCCCGATTCGGGGTACTCCAAGAAGGGCGGACGCAGTTCCTCGCGCTTTCCGATCTGGATCTATGTGGTGCTTTTTGTGGCGCTGCTGGCTGTTCAGTTCTGGTTCATCAGTCCCGAGAATGGCGACCGCATCAAATACAGCACCTTCCTGGAGTATGTTGAGCAGGGATACATTTCCCAGATCACCATTCGCAACGGCACCGATGTTACCGGCCAGTACAGCTCAAAGGCCGTGGAGGAGGGCATCGTCACGCCTCCCTCGCCCGAGGACAACCAGTGGTCGCTCGGAGGCGGAGCGGAGGAGAACACCTTCTCCACCACCATGCTGGAGGGCGACGAAATTCGTCCCCTGCTTGACGAACATGAAGTGATCTACGACGTACGCATCGAGGAAAGCTGGTTCAACGGCATCCTCATTTGGCTCATTCCCATTGGGCTGGCCATTGCATTCTGGATTTACATTTTCCGGCGCATGAATCCGGGCCAGCAGGTGCTTAACATCGGCAAGAACAAGGCCTCCCTCTACGACAAGCAGGCCGACAACAAGGTATCCTTCAAGGACGTGGCCGGCCTGCAGGAGGCCAAGGCCGAAGTGGAGGAGGTGGTGGAATTTCTGCAGAAACCCCAAGAAATTCACCAGGCTGGGAGGAACCCTTCCCAAGGGGGTGCTGCTGGTGGGTCCGCCGGGAACCGGCAAGACCCTGCTGGCCAAGGCTACGGCCGGGGAGGCCGACGTTCCTTTCTTCAGCCTCAGCGGCTCCGATTTTGTGGAGATGTTCGTAGGCGTGGGCGCGGCCCGCGTGCGTGACCTCTTCAAGCAGGCCAAGGAGAAGGCGCCCTGCATTATCTTTATCGATGAAATCGACGCCATCGGCCGCAGCCGTGGACGGGGCATGATGATGGGCTCCAACGACGAGCGCGAGAACACCCTCAACCAGCTCCTCAGCGAGATGGACGGCTTCAACACCGACAAGGGAGTGATCATCATGGCGGCCACCAACCGCCCCGACGTGCTCGACTCGGCGCTGTTGCGCCCGGGCCGCTTCGACCGGCAGATCCTCATCGACAAGCCCGACCTGTCGCGGGCGCGTGGAGGTGCTGAAAGTGCACACGCGCAACATCAAGATGTCCTCCGGACATCGACCTGAAACTGCTCGCCTCGACAAACCCCCGGCTTCGCCGGCGCCGAGCTGGCCAATCTCTGCAACGAGGCCGCCCTGATGGCCGCCCGCCGGGACAAGGAGAGCGTGGAGATGGAGGATTTCCAGGATTCCATCGAGCGGGTCATTGCCGGCCTGGAAAAAAAGAACAAGCTCATCAGTCCCCACGAGCGCAAAATCGTAGCCTACCATGAGTCGGGCCATGCTATCCTGGGCTGGTACCTCGAGCACACCGATCCGGTGCTTAAAGTAAGCATCGTGCCCCGCGGGCTCGCTGCCCTGGGCTACACCCTGCAGACGCCCCTGGAGGACCGTTTCCTGATGACCACCGAAGAGCTGAATGACAAGATCTGTGCCCTGCTCGGGGGACGCATTGCCGAGGAGATCATCTTTGGACGCATATCCACGGGCGCCCAGAACGACCTGGAGCGAATCACCAACATGGCCTTCGCCATGGTGGCCGAGTACGGCATGAGCGAGGAACTGGGCTACGTATCCCTGAAAGATTCCCAGAACCCCGAGAACAGCTACGGCTTCAACAAGAAGTACTCGGAGAGGACGGCCGAACGGATTGACCAGGCCGTCAATGATATCATCCGGCGCAACTACCAGCGTACCAAGGAACTGCTGATCAAACACAAGGACAAGCTCGAAATGATGGCGCAGACCCTCCTTGAGAAGGAGGTGCTCGACCACAACGACCTGCGCGATCTGCTCGGCGACCAGCCCGAGGGCAAGTACCCCGAAGGTATCTTCGACGACAAGAGGCGAAAGGTGAACGGCAAGTCCGTACGGTGCCCCGGAAGCGGCCGACAGCCAGCCCGGAGAGGAGGAGCCCACATCCTCGAACAGCGGCCCGGGCGGTGACCCGCCAGGGGAAGACGGACGCGCCAAGGCGGCGAAGTGCCGGCTTCGGGCGAGTCCAAGGGCTGAACATACCCGTCTTGCTCGCCATTACAGCTCTTCAACGGCGAACGTACGCCCTTTTCCCTCCCGGTTTCCGCCGCTCCGGCCTCCCAGCGCCCTCGTAACATTGCGGTAACGTCGGCCTTAACCTTCCGAATAACGTTACCGTTACAGAAGGATAACCTTGAGATAACCGTATCACAATCTGTGTGTGCTACACTTCGCGTGTTGAACAGGAGTCAACCTCAGTCAACCGCAACCCATCAGCACACACATGGTGAATACGCTTCAAACAACACGAATCAGCAAGTTGGCAGCGATGAGTCTCGCTGTCCTGTTTCCTTTGCAACCGGGCTCCGGGCCCAGGATTCCAACGGCACTTCCGCTTCCGGTACCACCGGCCGAACGCAGGCATCCGCCGAGACCGGCAAAATCTCCCGGCAAGGTGGTGGACGCCGAAACCGGTAAGACCATCATCGGCGCGAACGTCGGCGTGGTCGGTACCAGCCTGGGTGACGCCACCGATATCAACGGCAAGTACACCATCGCAGGGCTGCAGCCGGGCATCTACGCCCTGCAGGTGTCCTGATGTCACCGCACGCGCGCAAGACCATCACCGGCATCGAGGTGAACGAGGGCGAGGTGACCACGGTCAACGTGGCCCTTCAGCAGAAGACGTTCGGGCTGGAGGAGATCACCGTCACTGCCCGGGCCAACAGCAGCGGCGAGGCGGGCCTGCTCTCCCTGCAGAAGAAAGCCACCGCGGTGCAGGACGGCCTCTCCTCGGAGATGCTCTCGAAGACGGGAGACAGCGACGTGGCCGAGGCCATGAAGCGGGTGACCGGCGTGACCGTGCGCAACGGACAGGACGTATTTGTACGCGGACTCGGCAACCGCTACAGCAACGTGCAGCTCAACGGCGCCCAGGTGCCCTCCACCAATCCCGAACAGGAAGGAGGCTCCCATCGACCTCTTCGGCAGTGGACTCATTGATAACATTGTCGTTCAGAAGACCTACACGCCCGACCAGAGCGCCGAGTTTTCGGGCGGTTCGGTGCAGATCACCACGCGGGAGTTTCCGGATTCGCGCAATCTCACATTCGGCTATTCGACCAGCTACAACACCGTATCCACCTTCGACAACACCCTCTCGGGTCCGGGCAGCTCCACCCGACTTCCTGGGCTTCGACAGCGGCAAGCGCAGCCTGCCCTCCATTTTGAAGAATCAGCGGGTGAGCGACGACATTGCCCCGCAGGTGGCCCAGGCCCTGCACGACGAGTGGAACCTGGGCGAGGGCCGCCACGCCGTGCCCTCGCAGAGCTTCAGCGTGGACTACGCCAACCAGTTCAACGAGGACGCCCTGCCTATCGGCATCGTGAGCAATCTCTCCTACAAGTACAACCGGGATATGCGGCCGGACCAGACCTCGCGCTTCATCCAGTTCTTCAACGAAATGGGACCCGACTACCGTACAAACTACCAGGTGGACGAGGGACGCGAGGAGGCCGATCTCAGCGCCATGATGAACCTCTTTATGAAACCGTCGCCGCGTGACCAAGATCGGGCTGAAGAGCCTCTATTCCAACTCCACCACCAAGAGCAACAAGCTGATCGAGGGACCCTACCAGAACGGCGTGAACCGCCTGACGGTCTGGAATTCGACCGCCGCAACATCTTCTCCACCGCCCTGGAGGTGGATACCTACTTTGAGCATTTTCTCTCCTCGCGCCTGACGGGAAACATCAGCTACAGCCGCGCCCTGCGGCGTGCGACCCGACCGCCGCACCACACGATACAACCTCACCGGTCAAACGTACCGTTTCCGTGCCTACGGCGACAACAACGGGCACTTCTTTTCCGACCAGGAGGACCACAACTACGCCGGGGAGCTGAAGTACCGTCTCAATCCGGCCGATTATGTGGAGGTTTCGGTGGGCCTCAGCGCAACCGTCAAGGACCGCCGATTCACCGCCCGCCGCTTTGCCTACCGCGACAACGTGGCGCCTTTCGTGTCCGAAATGTCCACCCTCTCCCCGGGCGAGGTGCTCGACGACGCCAACGTGGGCAGCGGCGTGCTGGAGCTGGTCGAGTTCACCCAGTTCGGTGTGAGAACAGTCTGACTGGTACTGACGGATTCCAGACCATCTTCGCAGGCTTTGCAAGCACCGGCTGGAACCCTGTTGACCGTCTGAACCTGGAGATCGGCACGGGTGGAACAATCCCGTGCAGACCATCGAGGTGCCCGAGTCGCTCGGCGGCGACTACGTCGAAGGCCGCAGAAGTGGCCAACACCGACTCTCCCGCCGGCTATCAACGCCACCTACGAGCTGACCGGAGCCACCAACCTGCGCGCAGCCTATTCGCGCACCCTGGCGCGGCCGGAATTCCGCGAGATCGCCAATTTCAACTTCGCCGACTACTTCGGCGGCCAGCGCATCTACGGCAATCCCGACCTCAAACGCACCCGCATCACCAACTACGACCTGCGCCTGGAAACCTACCCAAGCCGGGCGAGCTGTTTGCCGTCAGCGCCTTCTACAAACAGTTCGAAAACTCCATCGAGATATTCTATCGCCTGACCGACGCCAACGAGGTGTTCTACGACAACGCACCGGAGGCCGATCTCTGCGGCATCGAGCTGGAAGGCCGTAAGAACGTGACGGAACGGCTGCAGCTGGTGGGACTTCTCCTACATACTCTCCGAGTCGCGCATGAATCCCGAAGCGGCCAGCCGCGTGCCCAACCTGGAGCGTCCCATGGTGGGGCAGTCGCCCTTCGTGGTGAACGCCTCGGCCTTCTACACCATCCCGGCATGGAACATGGACCTGTCGCTCAGCTAGGACACCTTCGGCGAGCGCATCGTCACCGTGGGCAAGAGGGAGCAGCAGTACGACGAATACGAGCAGCCCTTCCACAGCCTGGGCGCGCGGGTGGGATTATCTGGCTGGGCCGCCTGGGCACTCAGCCTGGAGGCGTTCAACCTGCTGGCGACGAGACGGTCTACCGTCAGGGACCGGCCACCACCTTCCGCTACAGCCCCGGCAGAACCTTCAAGATGGGGATCAAACTCTCGCTTTAGCATGAGACGTAACGGTATCAGAACGCGCAGATAATGGTACGGGAACAAGAGCATCATAGGTTCACCGCATAGCCACGAAACCCTTCAACAAACAGCAACCCAACATAAATCACCTGCATCCTACCATGAAATCCATATCCACCAAGTTACTTGCATTCCTGCTGGTACCGTCCATGCTCCTTCTCGCGGGCTGTTCTGATGACGGCGATCCCATCGTGGATCCGCCCGACGAGGGACCGGAGATTCCCCGCACTCTGACGAAGACCTTCCCGGTGAGCCCATCGCCGAAGACGAGAACCTGGTCCAGCGACACCACCATCACCGGTCCCCGTTACGCGCTGCCCGGCGTGGCCCTTACCGTCGAGGAGGGCGTCACCGTCACCTTCACCTACCACAACAACGTGAACGCCGACGTGGGCACCATCATCACCCTGCCCGGCGACGACGAAAACTTTGCGGAAGACCGGCCCAGCGGTCGCCTGGTGGCCGAAGGTACGGCGAACAATCCCATCGTATTTACCTCCGACCGCAAGCAGGTGGCCAGCTGGGGCGGCATCATCCTGGCCGGCGAGGCGAGCAACAACGTACCCGGAGGTGTCGGCGAGATCGAGGGACTCGTCAGGGTGTGCAGTACGGCGTCGACCTGAACGACGGCGAAAACTTCAAAGACGGCGACGACAGCGGAACGCTCAGCTACGTTCGCATCGAGTATTCGGGCTACAGCATCGCCGACGGCTCCGAGCTGCAGGCGCTCACCCTCTACTCGGTGGGAAGCGGCACCCGCATTGACCACATCAGCCTCTTCCAGACCGTTGACGACGGCGTGGAGCTCTTCGGGGGAACGGTGGACATCAAGTACCTGGTGGCCGTGGGCGCCGCAGACGACACCTTTCGACTACGACCAGGGCTGGACCGGACGTGGACAGCTTCTGGCTGGGGCGTGCAGACGGTCCCCTCCAACCGCGGATTCGAAAACGACGGCTGCGACGATACGGCCGACTGCGACGGGGGCAACGGCGCCACCGCTCCTCAAATTTACAATGTGACCATCTACGGCAACGGCCAGGACAACGGGGAGAACACCTACGGACTCTACCTGCGCGAGAGCATCGAAGGGGAGTACAAGAACATCATCGTCTCCAACTTCCAGAAAGCCACCGGCTATCCCATCTACGTGAACGACGACGGCACGGAAGGAAACGTGGACAGACGCTGACCTTCGGCGGCAACATATCCTGGAACAACGCCGACGACGGCACCGGCCTCTCCTACTACGACCAGCTGGGACTGGAGGAGGTGGACCCGCAGTTTGTGGATCCCGCCGGATTTAACTTCTCTCTGCAGGCCGGGTCGCCCGCGCTGCAAGGCGCCGCAGATATTCCCAACGACGGATTCTTCGACCAGGTGAACTACCGCGGGGCCTTCGGCACCGACAACTGGGCCGACGCCCCCTGGGTGCGCTTTCAATAAGGCTCGACACCTACAAACGTCTCACATGTAATGTGTGAGGTGTGCTGATCACAGGGGGGCCTTCCGTTGACCCGGGAGGCCCTCTTTTTTTATTACGGTCTTTGGTGCCGCCTGTGATACCGCCTGGGTCCGGAAGGGTATCTCCCAATAGGCCTCGAAAAAGGTGCCTCGAAATTTCGTGAAAATTCTCACCGTAGGTATGTTCCTATGGCTATTGCTGCTTTTAGAGGAGGTTGGCTCCGCGTAACCGTGTGAAAAAATCACAAAAATGGGGAGTCGATTTCGGGGCGATGGGGGACTTTCCCGGGCGGCTTTCCACAGGTGGCCTCCCCAGTACGGCCTGCTCCGGGCGATAAACGAAAGCATCACGGACCGCTTGATGTACCGCCGCGCAGGAACCAATAGGGGCCAGGCCGTGTTATTCCGTGCGGACCGCACAACCAAACACTGAGAATCCCCGCCGTGGTATTCGTTACCCGCAAAGCCCATTTCAATGCCGCCCACCGGCTTCACAACGCATCCAAATCGGATGCGTGGAACCGAAAGACCTTCGGCAAGTGCAACCACGAGCACTGGCACGGCCACAACTACGTGCTGGAGGTGACGGTGGCGGGCACGCCGGACGAGGAGACCGGCTACGTCATCGACCTGGCGGTCCTCAAGGAGATTCTCCAGGAGCGCGTGGTGGACAAGTGCGACCACAAAAACCTCAACCTGGATGTCGACTTCCTGGAGGATGTGATTCCCTCCACCGAAAACATGGTTAAGGCTATCTACGAGGAGCTGCGTGAACCGGTCGCGCGGGCCAGCTCCGCCGACGGCTTTCTCTACAAGGTGCACCTGCAGGAGACCGAACGAAATTCGGCCTATTATTGTCCCTTTCTTTTGAAAAAGGAATTTCCCGCGTAACTTTGAACTTCGCAGCTGAACGACCCCTGACCGCATGATTACGAGCACGCTCAAGAGATACTACGATCCCACCTTCACCGTCTCGGAGGAGTACAAGGAGAGTCTGCCGGACCTGCAGAACGGTCCCGCCTCGCTCATCGAGGGGGCCAACGTCCCCATACAGCAGGTGGGCATCTCCAATTTCCGCCTGCCCCTGAAGTATCCCCGCCCGGATGGCGAGCTGGTCACCCTGGAGACCGCCGTGGACGGCTACGTGGAACTGGATGCCGGCAAGAAGGGCATCAACATGAGCCGCATCATCCGCACCTTCTACGAGTTCCAGGACGAGGTTTTTCATCCCGACAAGCTGGAGCAGGTGCTGCGCCGCTACCGCGAGGAGCTCGACAGCAGCAGCGCCTACCTGCGGCTGGGGTTCAGCTATCCTGTCCTTCAGCAGAGCCTGCGCTCCGACCTGGAGGGCTACCAGTACTACGATGTGAAGATGGAGGGGACCCTGGACGCTGAGGGCCGATTCCGCACCTTCCTGCATTTTGATTTTGAGTATTCCAGCGCCTGCCCCTGCTCCTTCGAGCTTTCCGAGCATGCCCGGGACAAACGCGACGTGGCCGCCATTCCGCACAGCCAGCGCAGCATCGCCAGCCTGACGGTGGAACTGGAAGAGGAGCTGTTCGTGGAGGACCTGGTGGGCCTCTGTCGCGACGCACTGATGACCGAGACCCAGGTAATGGTCAAGCGCGAGGATGAGCAGGCCTTCGCCGAGATGAACGCCGCCTACCAGAAATTCGTGGAGGACGCCGCCCGGCTGCTCTACGAGGCGCTGAACGAAGAGGAGGGGATACGCGACTTCGTGGTGCGCTGCGTGCATATGGAGAGCCTGCACAGCCACGACGCGGTCAGCCGCATCTGCAAGGGCCTGCCCAACGGCCTTCGGTAGAGGCCCTCATTGTTTCGCCCCATATGCATTAGCTCTTGTACATTTTGAGATAAATACGTAATGTCTAGACAGTCTAGACACAAAACAGTGACCCATGAAAACACATCGCTGGCAGGTACAGGAAGCTAAAAACAGGTTCAGCGAACTTGTAAGGAAAGCAAGCGAGGAGGGTCCCCAGACTATAACCAAGCATGGAAAAGAGAGCGCTGTGGTACTTTCTATGGAAGACTACAAACGATTAAGGGATCCGAATGAAGATCTCGTTACATTTTTCGGTACATCGCCGCTCAGGGAATATTCCGATGAGCTGGACCTGAAGCGCGATCCATCCGAAGGGCGCGACGTGGATCTGTGAGTTATCTTATCGATACCTGCTGTATTTCCGAGCTCATCAAACCCCGTCCTGATGCAGGGGTCCGGGACTGGTTTGCCGCGCAGGACGAATTCGACCTCTACCTGAGTGTCATTACCTTCGGTGAATTGCGCTTCGGAATTGACCGGTTGCCGGAATCGGCCCGCAAGGAAGAATTGAGGAGATGGGTGGCCGGGAATCTTGAAAAGAGATTCCAGAACAGAATCCTTCCTATTTCGAAACTCACAGCAGAGCATTGGGGCTCCCTGCGCGCATCCCTGGAAAAGAGGGGACGGCCGCATCCCGTACTGGATCTCTATATTGCCGCCACGGCGATGGCGAACGATCTCTGCGTGGTCACACGCAATGTGGAAGATCTCAAGCTCACCGGGGTTCCTGTCGTCAATCCCTGGAAAACGCCATAACTACCCGCCTGTCCGCGATGACTGCCATCACCTGTCTTCACCTGTTCCGTCATTCGGGGAGCGGTTCGCCTGGTTCAGCGCCTGTCCGACCAGCCGCTCCTGCTCGGCCTGGTGGATCTTCATATGTCCCGCGGCCGGGAAGGCGGAGGCCTTCCGTCCCACATAGCGCAGCTCCTGTCCCTCGGCCAGCTGGGCCTGCAGGCGGGGAAGAGGAAGGTCCACGCGCCCATGTTTTTAGGCTCCTCCTGGCACCAGACAATCTCCTTTACCCCGGCAAACTCGCTGAGATACTCACGCACATCGCGATCGGGGAAGGGATAGAACTGCTCGAGGCGGGCGAGGGCGACATTGTCGATTTCCTTCTCCTCGCGCTGCTTGAGCAGGTCGTAGTAGACCTTGCCGGAGCAGAGGACGAGGCGCTCGGCCTTGTCCGGCCCGACCTCGGGATCGCCGATGAAAGGACGGTAGGCGCCGCCGGCCAGGTCGTCGGTGGCCGAGGTGGCCATGGGATGGCGCAGCAGGCTCTTCGGCGACATGATGATCAGCGGCTTCTTGTTCTCCTGCCGGGCCTGTTTGCGCAGCAGGTGGAAGTACTGGGCGGGGGTGGTCAGATTTGCCACCTGCATGTTGTCCTCCGCGCATAGCTGCAGGTAAGCGCTCCAGTCGCGCCGAGGAGTGCTCGGGACCCTGTCCCTCATAGCCGTGGGGAAGGGTCATCACCAGGGCCGATTTCTGACCCCATTTGGCCTCACTGGCCGAAATGAACTGGTCGATGGGCACCTGGGCGCCGTTGGCGAAGTCGCCGAACTGGGCCTCCCAGATCACAAGCGCATCCAACTTTGCGGCGCTGTAGCCGAACTCGAAACCCACGCAGGCAAACTCGCTGAGCAGGCTGTTGTAGGGATAGAAGGGAGCCTGGTCGTCCGAGAGGTTGTTCAGCGGAATGAACTCCTGGTCGGTTTGTGTGCCGTGCAGGATGGCGTGACGGTGGGAGAAGGTGCCCCGTTCAGCGTCCTGGCCGGTCAGCCGCACCGTGGTGCCGCTCTTCAGCAGGGAGCCGAAGGCCAGCGCCTCGGCAAATCCCCAGTCTATTTTCTTCTCGTTCTTGTCCACGATTTCCGCACGCTTGGCCAGCTGCTTGAGAAGCTTGGGGTTGGCGTCGAAATCCTTGGGCACCGTATTCAGTTTCACCGCGATGTCCTTGAGCTCCTCCTCCGGGTAGGTGGTATCCGGGTAGTCCGGCCACTCCGACTGGGTCATCTCGTGGCGGTTCATCATCTCCTCGGTGACCTCCAGCGGCGAGGCGTTTTTGGCGTCCTCAAAAGCCTCCTGCAGCAGCTGGTCAAACTCCTCGAAGAGCTCCTCGGTCTGCTCCTCCGTCAGCTCACCCTTGCGCAGCAGCTCGCGGGTGTAGATGTCGCGCACGGTGGAATGGTTTTCAATTTCCTTGTACATGCCCGGCTGGGTGAAGGCGGGCTCGTCGCCCTCATTATGCCCGTGCTTGCGGAAGCAGGTCAGATCGATGACCACGTCCTTGCCGAATTTCTGGCGGTATTCGAAGGCCATCTGGATGGCGTGCACCGCTTCCTCGGGGCTGTCACCGTTCACGTGGAAGATGGGAGCCAGAATCATCTTGGCCAGGTCGGAGGCGTACTGGGTGGAGCGGCCGTCTTCGGGGAGGGTGGTGAATCCGATCTGGTTGTTAATGATGATATGCACGGTGCCGCCGGTCTGGTAGGCTTCCAGCTGCGACATGTTGAGTGTCTCGGCCACCACGCCCTGCCCGCTGAAGGCCGCATCGCCGTGGATGAGCACGGGGAGGATGCGGTTGCGGGCCTTGCCGCCCTCCAGGTGGTCCTGCGTGGCGCGGGCGGAGCCCTCTACCACGGGATTCACCGATTCGAGGTGGCTGGGATTGGGCAGCAGCTCGATCTCCACACGCTTGTCCGAGTCCGTGCGATGCTCCCCGCGGGCGCCCAGGTGGTATTTCACGTCGCCGCTGCCCTGTATGCTGTCGGGATCCAGGTTGCCCTCGAAATCGGCAAAGACCTTCCGGTAGGGCTTGTTCATGATGTTCACCAGGATATTCAGGCGTCCCCGGTGCGCCATGCCCATGAAGATTTTTTCCACCTCGGCGTCTCCGGCGTTCTCCAGCAGGAAGTGCATCATGGGATGAGGGTGTCGGCACCCTCCAGGGAGAAACGCTTGTGTCCGATGTATTTCTGTGCAGGAACTGCTCGAAGGCTTTGGCCTGGTTCAGCTTGTGCAGGATCTCCTTCTTGTCGTCCTCGTCCAGGTCCGGCTTGTTGGTGGTGGACTCCATGCGCTCCCGCAGCCATTTGCGCTCCTCCAGGTCGAGCAGGTGCATGAACTCGCGCCGATCTTGCCGCAGTAGGTGTCGCGAAGCAGCTTGATGATGGTGCGCAGGGAGCTTCTCGTAGCCACCCAGTCCCCCGCAGTAGAACTCGCGGTCCATGTCCCATAGCGTGAGCCCGTAATATTCCAGATCCAGTTCGGGACTGTGATCCGGCTCGTCGCTCAGCGGGTCGAGGTCCGCCAGTACGTGTCCCCGTGTACGATACATATTGATAAGGCGCATGACGGCGATGGCGCGCTTGTTCTGTTCCAGGGAAGCGCCCTCACCGTCCAGTTGTCCCACGTAGGTGTCCTCGCCGTAGGGGAGGGGATCGTAGGGAATCTCCAGATCGGAGAAGATCTCGTCGTAGAAGTGCTCCTCGCCGTTGAGCAGGCTGTGGATTTTCTTGAGGAAGGAGCCCGACTCGGCGCCCTGTATCACGCGGTGGTCGTAGGTGGAGGTGACGGTCATCACCTTGCTGATGCCCAGCTTGTTGAGCACTTCCTGCGACATGGACTGGTACTCGGCGGGGTAGTCGATGGCTCCCGTGGCGATAATGGTTCCCTGGTTCTTCATCAGGCGCGGCACCGACTGCACGGTGCCGATCATGCCAGGGTTGGTCAGGGTCAGGGTGGTACCTTGGAAATCCTGCAGCTCGAGGTTGCGCGAGCGGGCTTTCTCTACCAGTTCGGCGTAGGCGTGGAGGAACTCCTTGAAATCCATCGAATCCACGCCCTTGATGTTGGGCACCAGCAGGTTGCGCGAGCCGTCCTTGTTCTGCACGTCGATGGCCAGTCCCAGGTTAACCTGGTCCGGCACCACGCGGTAGGGACCCCGTCTTTCCACAGAAAGGAGTTGTTCATGTTCGGGAACTCCTCCAGGGCCTGTATAATGGCCCATGCGATGAAGTGGGTGAAGGAGGCTTTGGGCTCGCCGCGCTGCAGGAGATGGCGGTTGATGATGTCGCGGTCCTCGATGAGCATCTTCATGGGGAGAACGCGCACGGAGGTGGCCGTGGGCATCTCCAGGCTCTCGTCCATGTTCTCGGCGATCTTGGAGGCCACACCCTTGATCTTCTCCAGGGAGGCTCCCTGGGGAGGTCCTCCTCGCTTCCGTCCCGCTGCGTGCGGACGGTGTCGGGAGGGGGCGCAGGTTGTGCGAGCCTTGCCGGGAGCGGGTGCTTCGGTCGCCGGTCCGAGACTTCGGTTTCGACCGTGTCGGTATCACCGCTCCGGGCGGCATCCGCCAGCTCGCGGGCGGACTGTCTCCCTCTATTTCATCAAAGTAGCGCTGCCAGTGGCCGGGTACGGAAGAGGGGTCTTCCTTGTATTGGTTGTACAGTTCTTCGACGAGTGCGGAGTTGGGACCGAAAACAGCTTCGAGGGACTTCAAAATCGGTTGGCCTTGGGTCTGTGTGGTACGAGTGGATGTTCTGCGGCGGAACGGTTAATATGCTATGTTTTAAAGACGCCGTCAGGGGAATGATTCAATCTCAAAGTTAACCATTGTACGGGTAAAATACGATTCCGCCAGGAGATAATTTATGCTTATACTTGGCTCTCCGGTGAGGGTAAACAAGGATTGCAGGGTGACCATTTGAATGAATATCATGCACGATAAGATTCATGATTATCGAATGCTGAACAAGGAAGAAGATGCCGGTTCAGGAGGGAGTCCGGCGATTCTCCGGCCACAGGCGCCGAAGAGGTGGTATGGGACCTTTCCGAGCTGTATGGGGGACCCGACGACCCGCAGCTGGCGGCCGACCGGGAGGCGGTGCTGAAGGAGGCCGGCGAGTTTGCCTCACGGTATCGCGGCCGCGTGGTGGAGCTGGACGCCGGATCATTCCGGGAAATGCTCCGCAGTTACGAGCAGCTCCTGGATACCCTGGGCCGCATCGGCTCCTATGCCCACCTGCTCTGGACCACCGATACCACGCGGGCCGAATATGGAAAACTTCTGCAGCAGGCGCGCGAACTCTCTCGGAAGTGCACCAGCAGCTGGTATTCCTGGACGTGGAGTGGCTGCAGGTGCCCGACGAGCGCGCCCGCGAGCTGATGGAAAGCGAGGAGCTGGCCGGCTACCGCCACTGGCTGGAATCCTCCCGCCGCTACAAGGAACATACCCTCAGCGAGCAGGAGGAGAAGATCCTCTCGGCCAAGTCGGTAACCTGCCGCAGCGCCTGGAACCGCTATTTCGACGAGACCCTCGGCGCCGCCCGTTTCGAGCTGGACGGGGAGGAACTGAGCGAGCAGGAAGTCCTGAGCAAGCTGCACGAGCCGGACCGCGCGTTGCGCCGCCGCGCGCACGCTTCCCTGACCGAGACCTTCGGGGAGCTGAGCCGTACGCTCACCTTCGTTTTCAACACCCTGCTGGCCGACAAGCACACCAACGACCGGCTGCGCGGATATGACTCGTGGATCTCCTCGCGCAACCTGGCCAATGAAATTGACGACGATACGGTGAAGACCCTTGTCGACACCGTCACCGGCAGCTACCCGCTCGTGCAGCGTCACTACCGGCTCAAGCGCGATTTGCTGGGTTATGACACGCTCTATGATTATGACCGATACGCCCCGCTGCTGGAGACCCGCCGCGAGGTGTCCTGGGAGGAGGCCCGCGGCATGGTGCTCGATGCCTACAACGGCTTCCATCCCGAGATGGAACGTATTGCAGGGGACTTTTTCGAGGAGTCGTGGATACACGCGGCCATCCGCCCAGGCAAGCGGGGCGGGGCCTATTCGGCAAGCACCGTGCCTTCGGCCCACCCCTACGTATTTATGAATTACGATGGCAAGCTGCGCGACGTGCAGACCCTGGCCCACGAACTGGGCCACGGGGTGCACCAGTACCTTGCGCGGCGGCAGGGCGTGCTCCAGGCCGGCACGCCGCTGACCACCGCCGAGACGGCTTCGGTCTTCGGCGAGATGCTGGTTTTCCAGCGGCTGATGCGCACGCTTGAAGAGCCCCGCGATCGCCTGGCGCTTCTGCTGGGTAAGATCGACGATACCATTGCCACCGTCTACCGCCAGGTGGCCATGAACCGTTTCGAGCACGCCATGCACACACGCCGCCGGGAGGGCGGGGAATTGACCACCGCGGAGTTCTCCGAGCTGTGGCGGAACACGCAGGCCGACCTCTACGGCGATTCGGTAACCCTGACGGAAAGCTACGATCTCTGGTGGTGCTACATTCCCCACTTTCTGCACACCCCGGGCTATGTCTACGCCTACGCTTTCGGGGAGCTGCTGGTGCTGGCTCTTTACGAGGAGTACACGCGCAGCGGGGAGGGCTTCGCCGACACCTACCTGGAAATGTTGAGGGCGGGTGGATCGGACTGGCCCGAAAACATCGTGGGCAAGACGGGACTGGACATCACCAGTCCCGATTTCTGGAAGCGCGGGTGAAGGCCGTCGAAAGCCTGGTCGAAGAGGCCGAGGAACTGGCCGCAAAGGTTTAGTAAACCGGCGCAGGCACGATAACCATAATTGGGACCGCGACACAGCACACGCACAGATACGATTCAGACATGGAAACGTACACGCAGGCACGCCATAAGGAACGCTCCAACGCAGATATCATGGGGAAGCAGCGCCAGGAGAAGTCCCTCCGTGAATTCAAGGAGGTGCTTGACGACCTGGTCTTCATGCTGCGCCGCGCCACCGGCATGCGCACCGTCTCCCTCTATTGGGTGAACCGGCAGCGCGGGCAGTTCGTGCTGGAAACCCAATCCACGGACCTGGAGAATGTTATGTTCCAGGACCGTCTCGCCTTCGGGGACGATCTTCCTGGAACCCGTGGCGGGATATCGAGGAGCCCGCCGGCCTGCGCGTGGGGGAGGAGGTGGAAGCCGGCCAGCTTGCCCATTACTACGGAGAAGTGCCGGTGGAGCACCTCTACGCTGCTGCCCTTCCTCAATAACGGGGAGACCGGTAGCGCTGACCGTGCTGGAATCCGACGCGCCCCTTTCCGAGGAGAGGGGGAGGTGGTGCACGCCTACATCAACGGCCTCCGGAATGTTCTGAACACCTATCTTGAGATCAGCGACCTCTACGAGCGGCAGGAGGAGTGGCTGGAGTACGAGGAGCGCGTAAAGGTCATCGAGACCAAGGGCCACGCCGCCAAACTCATCCATGCCGTCATGGACGAAATCCAGGAAATGCTGCACGACGGCGGAGTCTGCTTCGTGGGCAAGGCCATGGGATCGTGGTGCCACCTGATGAAATCCACGGAAGCCCGTCACGCCCCACCCCTCGGCATGCCCCTGGAGCAGCGCACGCTGGGCTACGACGCCCTGGAGAGCGGGAGCCCGGAATTTGCCATCCATTTCAACAACAATCCCAAGCGCCTCTCCCCGCGCGAGCGAAAGACCGAAGGCGCCACCCTGGCCGTCCCCCTGCTGATGGACGACCGCCGGCAGGGGCTGCTGCTGGTCTACGACCGCAACCCGCTGGTGTTCAAGGAATCGACCAAACACAAGATCGTAAACCTGGTGCGGCTGGCGGCCCTCAAGCTGGGCACGCGACGCGGCACCCCCGAACCCGGCGAAAGCATCGTGGCCAACGAATACGGCGGGGTGCTGCCCGACCTGTGGGAGATCGTGGTGGACGGGCAGCTGCAGGCCCTGCGCCGGCAGGACAGCTCCTACCATTCCTGGTTTGGACTTCTCACCCTCTCCGACCTCTCGGAACTGCGCACCAGGCTGCGCCTGGAGGAGCTGCAGGCTCTGCAGCGCGATCTGATTTCCGCCTGCAATCCCTCCCATTACGGCTGGTCCGGTTACATCGGCTCCCACGCCGATTACGTCTACGCCATATTTCTGCAAAGCGCCGACGAGGATGCCTTCAAACAGTGGGTGTCTTCCGTCAAAAAAGAGCTGGACGGGGGACTGGAGCTGAGTAACGGGCGTTCGTTCCGCAGCGGCGTTCAGGTGGGTTTTACCTCCCTGAAGGGCGGGCAGGAGGACTCCTACGAAGTACTCTCGCACGCCAAGACCGCCCTGTCCAGGGCCGTGAAGTCCAAGGAGGAAGAGGAGGAAGACTGACGTGGGCAACTGCTACCTGCTGGTTATTGACGGTCTGGGGTCGGGGCGCAGGAGGACGCCGCCGACTACGGCGACGAAGGCGCCAACACCCTCCGGCACGTCTGCGAGCGCACAGGATGCCGCCTGCCCAACCTGGGAGAGGCTGGGCACTGGGAATATCCTGGAGCTGCCCTCCGTACCTCCCGCCGAGAAACCCCTTTGCGCCTGGGGACGCATGCGTGAGGCCTCGCCCGGCAAGGATTCCACCACCGGACACTGGGAACTGGCCGGCGTGCAGCTTCCGCATCCCTTTCCCACCTATCCGGAGGGTTTTCCCGACGAGGTGATCGAGGCCTTCTGCGAGGCAGCCGGCCTGCCGGGGGTGCTCTGCAACCGTCCCTATTCGGGCACCCAAGTGATAGACGATTACGGGGAGCGGCACCTGCAAAGCGGCAAGCCCATCGTCTGATACCTCGGCCGACAGCGTTTTCCAGGTGGCCGCGCACACCGGGGCGGTGCCCGTGGAGGATCTCTACCGCTGGTGCCGGCTGGCCCGCGGCGAGGTGCTGACCGGCGAACACAGGGTGGGCCGGGTCATCGCGCGTCCCTTTGAGGGCGAGCCCGGACACTTCGAGCGCCTGTCGCATGACCGGCGGGACTACTCCCTGGCCCCGCCCGAACCCAACCTGCTCTCCCTGCTGAAGGAGGCCGGGATCAGGCGCTATTCCATCGGGAAGATATCCGACCTGTTCGGGGAGGACTATTTTACGCAGTACCGTAAGACGCGCGGGAATGCCGAGGGCCTATCCCAGATGCTGAGTCTCATGTCAGCCGCCGAAGACAGCTTCGTTTTTGTGAATCTCATCGACACCGACCAGAAGTACGGGCATCGCCTGGATCCGGAGGGTTCCGCGTCGTGCCTGCAGGAGCTGGACCGCGCCGTGCCGGCCATGTTCAGCAAGCTCCGGGAAGGAGACCTGTTTATCTCTACGGGCGATCACGGCAACGATCCCACGCACCGACAGCACGGACCACAGCCGCGAGTTCGTCCCTCTCCTGGCCTTCCCGGGTCCACCTTTCGACCTGGGGACGAGGGAAACGTTCAGCGACGTGGCATGCAGCGTGGCCCGTTTCTTCGGGCTGGAACATTCCTTCCCCGGACAGGGTTTTTAAAGTCCCATAAGTCATAAAGTCGAAAAGTCTGGAAGTCGATGGACCTTCGGACTTTATGACTTTTGAGCTTCTCGACTTGTTAGACTTTTAGACTTGTTGGACTTATTAGACTTTCTGACTTTTCGACTTTAAAGACTTATATTAGAGAGATTGAACAGATGTATGCATATAACATCGGAAGGGACGAGGCGTTAGCATAAGGCTGCATGGAGGCAGCCCGGGTCATCCCGGCGAGCCGGTCCGGCAGGCACGGCCTCCCCGTATCCCAGGAACCAATTCCAACATAAACCCAGCATGTAAACGTGGCTAGAAGTTCAGGAAGATCGACCCGAGAGTCGGAGTCTCTCGACCGCTACCTTCAAGAGATTGGCAAGGAGAAATTAATCACCCCGGAAGACGAGGTGCGCCTGGCCAAGGAAATTCAGAAGGGGAGCCAGAAGGCCCTGGAAGACCTGACCAAGGCCAACCTGCGCTTTGTGGTGTCTGTAGCCAAGCAGTACCAGAACCAGGGGCTTTCGCTCGGCGACCTGATCAACGAGGGCAACCTCGGGCTGATCAAGGCGGCCAAACGCTTTGACGAGACCCGCGGGTTCAAGTTTATTTCCGACGCGGTCTGGTGGATCCGCCAGTCCATCCTGCAGGCCCTGGCCGAACAGAGCCGCATCGTCCGCCTCCCTCTCAACCGGGTTGGCGCGCTGAACAAGATCGGCAAGGAGCTTTCCAAGCTGGAGCAGGAGTACGAGCGGGTTCCCTCGGCCGCCGAGCTGGCCGAAAGCCTTGACATGACCGTCTCGAGGTGGCCGACACCTGAGTTCGGACGCCACTCTCGGTGGACTCCCTTTGCCCAGGGCGAGGACAACGCCTGCTGGACGTGCTGGAGAACGAAGAACTCCCGATCCCGACAACGACCTGATGGGCAAATCCCTGAAGGTGGAGATCGAACGGGCCCTTCAAGCTGACCAACAGGAAGCCGAGGTGATACGACCTACTTCGGCATCGGGCGCGAGCATTCTCTTACCCTGGAAGAGATAGGCGAGCGATTTGACCTGACTCGCGAGCGCGTGCGCCAGATCAGGAGAAGGCGCTCAAGCGTCATCACAACAGGAGCGCCGCGCTGAGAGCCTACCTGGGCTAGTCATAGGGTTACCCTTTAGCATGTGAGGACTATTATGGAGGCTTCCCTCCGCCTACGGCGGATCGGAAGCCTTTGTTGTTCCGGTGCGATATTGTTTGCATGTTGCAGGGTCAGTCCGGCGCGCCGTTCCAGGCCGTTAGGGGATATACATTTTGCCCATTTTTTTCGTTACACCACCGACCAAGACGTTGTTGATATGGCTCGCTCGCTTCTGCCGTGCCCGCCGCAGGCCAGCAGCTTCCCTTCCGTTCCTATTCCATCGAGCGGGGACTGAGTGAGTCGGTGGTCAACCGCATGATGCAGGACAGCGAGGGCTACATCTGGGTCGCCACCAGCTACGGGCTCAACCGTTTTGACGGGCGCGACTTTCGAACTACGACGAGGAGGACGGCCTGCTGAGCAACGACATCCAGGCCATCTACGAAGACCGCAGCGGCCGACTCTGGATTGGCACCGAGAACGGCGTGAACGTCATGGAAGACGACTCCATACAAACCAGGACCGCCCTGAATCCCATGCGGGGCACCGTCGTTCGAAGCATTTCAGGACGATTCGGGCGACTACTGGTTCGGTACGGAAGGACACGGGCTGTGGCACCTGGACGGATCGGGCACGCTGTCCCAGTACCTGGTGGACAACGGCCTGGCGGAACAACAACGTGCGCGACATCGTACAGGATGAGGGTATCTACTGGATTGCCACCCGCGGGGGGACACTCCCGGCTGGAGGATGGATCCTTCACCACTTTCACGGTGGAGGACGGCCTGCCGGAGAACCTGCTCGGCGACCTGCTGCTGGACCGTGAGGGTACGCTCTGGATTGCCACGCGCGGTGGACTCTCACGCTTCGACGGCACGTCTTTTACCAACTATACCCAGGATGAGGACAGCCTGGTTAACGACCGCGTGCAGTCCTTTCCCCCGACGGGGAGGGGGGACTCTGGCTGGGCACCGAGGAGGGAGCGAGTCACTTCTCCGGCGGCAGCTTCACGAACTATTCGGTGGAACAGGGGCTCACCAACAACATCATTCACGCCACCCTTTTCGACCGCGAGAACAACATATGGGTCGGCACTCACGGCGGCGGCATCACGGTCTTCCTGGGTGACCACATCCGCAGCTCCACGGTGGAGGACGGCCTCCCCAACAACGTCATTACCTCCATTACCCAGGACAACCTGGGCGAGCACTGGGTCACCACCTACGGGGGAGGCATCGCACATTACGAGGACCAGCGTTTCGTAACCTACAACGAGTATCACGGGTTGGTGGACAACAAGGTCTACACGGCCGAACTGTCTGACCAGAACGACCTGCTGATTGGGGACCCGCTGGGGACTCAGCATCTACAACGGCATCGTCTTCTACAACTACGACTGAAGCGAGTTGCCTTCGCGCAAGGTGCGTGCCATTCACAACTCCTTCCCGGGCGAGGGGTTCTGGCTGGGCACCTACGGGGACGGCCTGCTCCACTTCGACGAACGTGAATTTGTGTCTCACACCGCCGATGACGGTCTGGCCAACAACACGGTGATGGACATCACGGAGGACGAACAGGGAAGGCTCTGGTTTGCCACCTACGGAGGGGTCAGCATGCTGGAGGACGGCGCCTACGACTACACCCTGGCCGACGGCCTTCCCGACAACGGAGTGATGGACGCCTGAGGGCCCGGACGGCGATATGTGGTTCTTCACCACCAGGGCATCGCCCGTATTTCCAACGGGGAGGTCATGGCCGTGACCGCCGGGGACGGGCTGCCCGACGAGGTCTGCTATTTTATCCTGCAGGACCGTAGGCGCTACCCGGGATTGGCACCAACGGCGGGGTGGTGCGTTTCGGACGCGGAACGCGTCCGGGCGGTGGGCAGTCTGCCCTGGCTCGAGAAAGCGCAAGGCCTTCAAGCTGATTACCCAGGACCGGGGCCTGGTGGCGAACGAGATGAACGCCGGCGCCGGCGACAGCGACGAGCGAGGGCTACGCTCTGGTTCGGTTCGGTGGGGGGACTCACCCCGCCTTGGATCCCGCAGGGGTGCGGCTGGACCGCACGCCGCCCAAGGTGCACGTGGAGGCGGTGGTCGGTATCCGGGGAGCCGGTGCCGGGCGTCCGGACGACCTGGAGATCGGCAGCAACAACCGCAACGTCGGCCTTCTCCGCTTTATCGGCCTCGACTTCACCGGCTCCCGAGCGGGTGGTCTACGAGTACCGCATACCGCAACGCCGACGACGAGCTGGCCCGCGCCGCCGCAGCGGCAGGTGCAGCTCGCCACCTGCCTGCCGGGCGACTCAGGTCTTCGAGGTGCGCGCCCGGAACAACGACGGCATCTGGAGCACGGAGATCGGCGACGGTCTCCTTCACCCGTTCTGGCGCCCTTCTGGATGCAGTGGTGGTTTGTCGTGCTGGCCGCGCTCACCCTGGCCGGCGCCTTCTACTTCATCTCGCCATTACGACCGCACACGTAGCATGGTGGAGAATCGAGCGCATGCGCGTGCGCATGGCCAGCGACCTGCACGACGACGTGGAAGCAGCACTGACGGAAATCGCCCCTGCCGGTCGGATTTCTGCAGGACCCTGGATGTGCGGGAGGGCCTCAGGGAGTCGGCTGCAGTCAGATGCGGCGAGCAGAGCCGCAAGATCGTCTCCAGCCTGGACGACATCGTCTGGTCCATAGACGCCCGCAACGACACCCTGGGCGACCTCACCGACCGCATGCAGGATTACATCAACAACGTGCTCCCCGACCGGGAGGTGCGCTATGAGATTCGGGGACCTGGATATGGACGAAACCCTCGACGTGCCCGTCAAGGAGAACCTCTACCTCATATTCAAGGAGGCGGTCAACAACGTGGCCAAGCACTCCGACGCCGATCGTGTGACGGTGCGCCTCGCGAACAAGGGCAGCGGCTCCTTCGACCTGGCGGTTAGGGATAACGGCAGCAGTTCCAGGAACAAGCGGAAAAGCGGCCAGGGAATGCGTAACATGGAAATGCGAGCGAAACGTATAGGCGCTGATATTGAATTTACCAACACCGAAGGATTTGCCGTGCGCGTGCATGCGACGAGTGGGTCAGGACGGCAGCTGCCCGCCGGCCGGGCTATCGGAGACGCGAACCTCGAAGGAGCTCCGCATTACGGCCTCGACCGTCGGCATCGTCGAAGACGACAAGAAAAGATCAGGGATTCTGATCCAGACGCTACCTGGACATGCAGGAGGAGCTTGACTGCCCGGTGGCCGTCGATTCGGTGGAGGACATGCTCGACTACCTGGAGGAGCACCCCGACGCCGACGTCATCCTCATGGACATCCAGCTGCCCGGCATGTCGGGCATCAAGGGCATCGGCATCATCAAGGATGGAGCGTCCCGAGATAGCGATCATCAGTGCTGACGGTCTACCACGACTCCCACAAGACCTCTCGACTCCCTCTGCGCCGGCGCCTCGGGTTATCTGCTCAAGCACACCTCCCTGCCCGCGGGAAATCCGAGGAGTCCATCCTGAAGCTGCTGGAGGGCGGGGCTCCCGATGTCGCCCACAGATTGCCACGCAAGGTGATCCGCCGCTTCCAGGACGAAAGTCTCCGAAGAAGGACGCCGACTCTCCAAGCTCACCCCGCGCGAGCACGACATCGTCAACGGGCTGGTGGGACGGGCTGAGCTTACAGGATGATCGCCGACCGCTACGACATCTCCATCGACACGGTGCGGGCGCCATATCCGCAACATCTACAAAGAACTTGCACGTGAACTCGCAGGCGGAGGTGATCGCCAAGTCGCTGAAAGGGGAGATATAGCCCCTGCAGGCCGATTCGGCTCACTAACGTCATCATGTGATTGATGCCCGGGCCTGCGACGGGCCAACATATACCAACAGATTCACGTAGTGTTCCGGTAAATCGACCTTGGGGAGGCTCCTACGAAGACGCATCAGATCGGCACTCCTTGTTCGGCGTCGCCGTCCTGCTGTCCGGCTGCTGTACGCAGCTTGGGATGCCAGCAGGCGGCGGAGCCAGGCGCAACTCCGGCAAGCAGGCAAAGCCTCCGATGAGCGACAACCGTGAAGCCGACCGCCGAATACGGACGTCCGTGAGACGGCCGGCACCGAGGTCCGCCAGGGCGACTGCGGCCGCTCGAGCAGGGTGGGCTACTACTACACCGGAGGCGAGCGCTCCCAGCTATCCCTACTACCTCCAGGGACGCCCACCTCGCACGCCACTTCGGCTCCCGCTGGCTGGAGCTGCGAGCACTTCGTCAACTGGTCGGCCTTCCGCTCTACCGTTTCCATAATGGATTCAGGCCCTATTTTCGCACGGTGGCAGTGGGGCAGCTACTTCCGCTACGCCCACATGCCCCATCCGGGTCCTGGTTCTCCGTGAGCTTCGGCTACGGGCAGGTGCGCCGAAGCCCTACTACCCGCCTGGTACGACGCGTACGCCTTCCACCCCTGGGGCTACCGGCTACGGCTGGAACAACGTCGACGACAACAACTACTACTTCCTGGACGACGACTACCGGCGTGGTATGACGGCGGCCGCGAAGACCGCAACAACGCCCGGTACGGGCTGCGCGCCGCCGGCACCTTCGCGGCTGGGCGCCAACGGCGGCGCTGCGGGCGACGGGTCCGAGCGTGCGCACCCGCGGCGCGCTGAACAGCGGCTCCTCCTCCTCGGCGACGACCCGCATACGAGGCGGAAGCTCGGGCGCAACGCGCTCGACCGGCAACGTAGGCCGTACCCGCAGCGGCGGAACGTCCCGGAGCGGCACGTACCCGCTCGTGCCGCGGCGACACCCGCAAGCGCGGCGGCAACGACCAGGGCGCGGCCGACGACGGACAGCGGGACCTACGCGAGGACGTCGTTCGGCATACCCGCACGGTCTGCCTGGGCGCCACCTCATTCCCGGCCACCCTGCCCGAGAGCTCCCGCAGCACGGACCTGCTCTCCGGCGACGACACGCATGCAGCGGGTGCGTCCCATCTACACCAGCGGCTTCGACTTCGGCTGGAATGCCGCAAAACCAGCAGGACCGCCTGAAGGAGCAGCGTGTGGAGCCCATCGAAATGCGTCCCACCGTCCGTGACCGGGGCGGATTTCCTGCAGCAGCTGGGCAGGTTCTTCGAATCCAGCCGCGGCTCCTACGGGAACCATGTCCTGGTCGCCCGGCTGGCGACCGCGGCGGCGTCGACCGCGACCGTGAGCGTGACCGCGATCGCGGCACGGTGAACCGCGGTTCCACCGGCTCCGACACCCGCTCGCGTTCCGGATCCTCGGGCAGCCGCTCCCGCGGCTCCGGGGGAGGCGATGATGACGGTGGATCGAGCAGAAGCCGCGGCGGCGGAAACTGAGCGGCGGTCCCGCCCGCCGCAGCCGGCCGGACCACGTCCGGCGGAGCAGCCTGCGGCTCCGCCTCCCGAACCCCATTTGCAACCCCTGACCTGCCGAGAGTATGCATACGAAGTGGCGAACCAGTTCAGCTCATCCCTAGGCGCCTGGCTTGCCCTCGTTCCCGCCGCTCATTCTCAGACGGCCGACGATGTGCTGCGCTACCAGCTGCAGTACCCCTCCCAGGACGCCATCTCCCTGGTCATGCCGGGTACGGCCTGGGCCAGCGGCTACGGGGCTTACCAGCAAAACCCCGCCTCCATGGCCCTCTTTGATGAGAGCTATCTTTCGTTCAGCCTGAGCAGCCGCTATGTGAACGAGGATGGCCGGTACCTGGGCAACAGCCATCCCCACGACGCGCGCAACGAGACCAACATCAGGGGATTTCGGCTTGGTCTTCGATTTCCCGGTTTCGCAGGGTGCGCTGGTGGTGGGAGGGGGCTACAGCCGGAGCTCGGACTTCAATCGCGCCCTGGCCGGCGGCGGATTCGACGACCGGTCAAGCTGGCTTTACCGATTTCTACAACATCACGCCGGACGACAGTCTCTTTTTCGCGGCTTTCGACACCTACGCCATCGATTCCGCCACCACCGACAGCTCGTTCGCCAACACCGCCTCCATCTTCCGCATCGGCGTACCCTACATGGGCGTGGACCAGGATTTCGAGATGAACGAGACCGGCCGGATGGGCGAGTACAGCGCGTTCGTGGCCACCGAATGCCGCGGAAAGACCTGCTGGTGGGTGCCTCCATTGGGCTCTTCGAGGGCGGCTACCACTACCGGCGGGAGTTTCTGGAGAGCGACCGGCGCAACCAGTACAACTACACCTTCATCGACACCGACGGTGACGGGGAGGCGGAGACCGACATCGACCGTATCCTGAGCGAGGACACCATCGACGCCAGCTTCACCGCTTTCAGCGCGCGCCTGGGCGTCATTTACCGTATTGCGCCCGGCCTCCAGGTAGGCGTGGGCTACCAGTTTCCCAGCACCCTGAGCTTCGAGGAGGAGTTCAACACCTCCATCCGCACCACCTTCGACAACGGGGTGGTCTTCGAGGACGGCCACGCACCCGGACGTTTCAGCTATAAGATCCATTCCGTCCCAACCGCATCAAGCCTGGGGGCGGGGGCCAAAAACCTGGGACCCCTGAACATCTCGGCATCTGCGGAATACGTGCCCTATCCGGAGGGCCGCATCGAATTCGACGAGCTGGAGCTGCGTCCCTCGCAGGAGGCCATCAACGACAACGTGAGCAGCAGCCTCGCCGACGTCTGGAACGTGCGGGCGGGCCTGGAATTGGAAATGGACCGGCGTTTCGTGCCCCGCATAGGCTACGCCCGCTATCCCAGCCCCTACAAGGGACTCGCGGCGGCGGACGACACCCGGCAGATTTACAGCGGGGGATTCAGCGCGCAGATCTCCGACGGAATGACCTTTGACCTGGGCGTGCAGTACGCCACCTGGGAGGACCGCAACAGCCTTTACTACTGCCACAGGCTCTAACGGCACGGCCCATGAAATCGCCACCGAGGAGGTGACCCGCTGGCAGCTGATGGCCATCCGGCTGGACCTGTAGGCCCGTCGCCGACCAACGATCTCCCAAGCGAATACTCCGTAGACCAGAGGAGGTACCCTGGCAACCGGTACCTCCTCTTCGATGCGCCGCCCCATGCTGATCTACCCGGGAAAGGCGTACACCGGCAAAGCCCCGAAAGGTCCAGGCGCACCCATAGCGGAAGGGGTCGAGGTGGTCTGCCAGTACACCGTGTTGATCCAGGTCTCCGGATCCCGGTACAGCCTCGGCGCTCCCGTCTACGTACCACGGAGAACTTCGTCGCTCACGGTGACATGGTCCACCATGTCCGGGTATCCCGTGGTCGAGGGGATGCCCTGCCCGGAAAGGGTGTCGGTCAGCACGTCAAGGCGGGGTCGTTCACGAAATCAAGGTAGGGCGTAGGCTCCTCCGGTGGATGGAGAGGTCCACTCGTCGTTGTAGTCGCCCTAGCAGCAGGTATCCACGCCGTCGGGCCGCTCGCCCTGCTTTGAGGTAGCCGTAGAGCGCCTGCGGCGGCTCCGGCTTCCGGCCGCTCGTAGTCGCTCGGCGCCCGTCGCCCGCCTTGGCGTGGATGACCACGGCGTAGGACGGGAACGCTGCTCGCCCTGCCAGCGGTAGTCGAATCGGAACCAGAGGGGATAGCGTCCTCGGCCCAGTCGTCGTAGTCCTGTCCCTTCGCCGGAGCCTATCTGCGCCGGAGCCGACGATCTCCACGGCGCGGGCGTCGCAGAGCAAGCCCGTTTTCTGGATCCAGGCGATGCGGCGCGGCGACGAAGCCTTCGCAGCCCCCCGCGGGCAGGTCGGCCAGGTCATCCATGGCCTCCTGGCTGTAGACTTCCTGGAAGGCGTAGAGAGCGGCTTTCAGGGAATCCATCACCTGTTTGATGTTGCGCGTCTGCAGCTCCTCGTCGGCCGGTCCGTCGCCGCTGTCACTCCCCCGTAGGCGCATTGGATCGCCGTAGCCCACTCCAGGTTCCAGGTCACCGCCTCCAGGATGCCGTCGGCCTCCACCGGGGGCGAGGCTTCCAGGTTCGCGCCGTTGCCGGGCGGGTCGTCGCCCGTCATCCGTCGCCCGGAGTCGGACACCGCGGGTCACGCCGCCGTCGCAGGAGGCAAAGCCCAGGGCCAGGGCGAGCAGCAGGAGGGGAGCAGGGCGGGGTGGAAGCGCCTGCCATGCGCGTTAAAAAGCGTCTGACTCGCTTCAAGGTGTCTCGGAAGATGCGGGGGCCTTGGGTTTGATGCTCAGGACCGGGACAGTCGATGTGGCGCACCACGCTGGCGGTGGTGCTGCCCATCATCAGTGCTCGACGCCGGTGCGCCCTACGGTGGACATGACCACCAGGTCGTGGGGGTTGCTCCGTTCGTAGTCGAGAATGGCCTCGTGAGGCGAGCTGGAGGAGACCACCACCCGGGTGGTGAGTCCCGTCGCCCACCTCGTGCATTTCCTCCTTGGCCAGCACCTCCAGGCGCTGCTCGCGCAGGGAGACGGTCTTCTCGTCGGGCGCCTCCTCATGCTGGGCGTCGTAGGTAAGAATGTGCACCAGCTCCAGCTCGGCGTCCGCCCGGCGGGCGATGTCGCTGGCGTGTCCAAAGGCCGCCCGGGCGTTGTCGGAGAAGTCGGTGGTCACCATCACCCGCTCCACCCGCTCCAGCTGGCGGTCTCGGTTTACGATGAGCACCGGCTTGTGGCAGGTGCGCAGCACCTTTTCGGAGACCGAACCCAGGAAAAAGCGGGAGAAGCCGGTGCGACCGTGGGTGGACATGACTACGGCGTCGTAGCCGTCGGCTTCCTCCACGATGGCTTGCGCGGGATTGCCCACGCTAACTACGGGAGGGGCCAGCAGGGAGGCGTCGATCTCCTTTCCCGCCAGGTCCTGCAGCCTTTCGAGCAGCACCGACTTCCATGTCGTCGAAGTTGTCGGCGGTGGTGGGACCCACTCCGAAATCATAGGGGGCATCCAGTTCGCTGACGGGCAGGTAGGAGTGGAAGGGGGTGACCGACCCGTTGTAGAGTTCGGCCATGCGCGCGGCCGAGTGCAGGGCGTTGGCGCCCAGGTCGGAAAAGTCGAGGGGAACGAGAATCTTGTAGTTTTTCATAGGCGTCTCCGGCCGTTGAAGGTCCGTTGATTTGATTACGGTTGCCGCTCCGCCGCTTCTCCCGCGCGGCGGTCGTCCTTTACCCGTAAGAACAAACGGCGGGAAAATGAGTCAGAGCCAGTCCTTCCGGCGGAAATAGATCAGCATGCCCACCGTCACCGCCGCCATCAGGGCCATGGCGGCCGGGTAGCCCCAGTACCATCCCAGCTCGGGCATGTTCCACGGGCTGGCGCCGGGATCGAAGTTCATGCCGTAGATGCCCGCGATGAAGGTGAGGGGGATGAAGATGGTGGCGATGATGGTCAGCACCTTCATCACCTCGTTCATTTTGTTGGAGACGTGCGACATGTACATGTCGTGCAGGCCCATCAGGATGTCGCGGTAGTTTTCCACGTTGTCGATGATGTGCACTACGTGGTCGTAGACGTCCCTCAGGAAGATGCCCGTCTCCTCGCGGATATGCGGGGAATCGTCGCGTATGGTGCTGTTGAGCACGTCGCGCAGCGGCCAGACGGTCTTGCGAAAGTAGGTAAAAGTGCGGCGAAGCTGGTGCAGATGGTGGAAGGATTCGGGACTGGGATCCTCGATCAGAATATCCTCCAGGCTCTCGGTTTCGTCGCCCAGCGCCTCCAGCAGGCTGAAATAGTGGTCCACCACCGTGTCCATCATGGCGTAGGCGAGGTAGTCGGGTCCGCGCTGGCGGATGCGGCTGTTCTCGATGCGCAGCCGGTCGAGGATGGGACCGAACCACGGCTTGTCGCTCTCCTGGAAGGAGAGCACGAAGTTATCGCCGAGTACGATGCTGATCTGCTCGGTGTCGAGCGTCTCCTCCTGGCCGTCGGACAGGTGCAGGGCGCGCAGCACGAAATAGATGCAGTTCTCGTACTGCTCCATCTTGGGCCGCTGCTGCGTGCTGACGATGTCTTCCTGGATCAGCGGGTGCAAATCGAAATAGGACCAGATGGTCTTGAGCTTTTCGATGTCGTGCAGGCCGTAGACCTTGATCCACGTCTTGGAGGGATCCTCCAGGTATCAGGGCGCGCCTCCTCGATGTCGCGGATGGCGATTTCGTCCACGTGCCCCTCACTGTAGTCGTGGATGGTGATCTGCACCTCGTCCACGCGCTGCTCGCCGATGTGCTGCACGGTACCCGGGGCGGTGCCCGGCTTCTTGCCGCTGCGCACCTTGCGCTTCTTCAGGCTGGGCAGCATGCGTTTGAAATGTTTTCCCGGGGGTCATGGGGAGGGGGTTGGAGTAGCAGCTTAATAGTCACCTTAATATTGACAAACGCGTCGCATTATACAAGTCTCTTAAATGGGGCTAAACCTGAATGGGAAGTGATTTCCAGGTGTGATGCGATTTGACATTACACCTAACTAGTACGTAATAAAACCTACGTCTGTGAAAATAAAATTTTTTGAATCATGTATTTGACTTTATCAGAAAAAAAAAACAAATGTTGGATTTACGTTGCAATAAAAAATAAATCAATGTGTATTATGAAATACTTTTAAACTCATCATCGGAGCGGTACTCATACTGGCCAGTCGGGATAACTGTTTCCAGTCCAGAATTCGTTATTGGGGCGAGATGGCGATGACTTGCTATACTGTGATAATCTCTGCACGGAATTATGTGGAGAATGGGACCCGAGGGTCCTGTCGAGCGGTTTCATGCCTAAACAGCAGGGATGTAACGGTTGCATTAACCTGTAATGGTGAGTGGCAAGGGCCCATTGAGGATTAAGACTGCAGAAGTAATGGGTCCAGGAGAAGGCCCATGTATATGGGCCTTTTTATATGTAAAATGGACTCATTATGGGGCTATGAGAGAAATTAAAAATAGCAATAATCACAATATTTGTAATTATTGTCTCCGGTCGTTGCTTATCAATATATCTCGAGTGGACCGGGAAAGGAGATGGAGATTATTTCGGATAAGAACGAAATCAGTGCGATCGCCGGATAGTAGAATGTGGAATAATGACATAATCTGGAAATAAAGTTAATCTGCATTCTGACACTCAAAGATTCTGTCCTGCGGGCACAAAAATTTTGAAATGATCGATGGATCGATTTTCGTCGGGGACTTTGGGAGACATGAGTTACTGAGCGGTTTCAGAATCTGGGTGGAAGGTATATCAGGATGGTCCGGAGAGGGGAACCGGCCCAGGTCCAGGTGAGTTTACACTCATTATTGATATAGAAGAATTCCACTCTGATACGCTCTTAGCAATGGATTCCCGGAAACGGGAAATAATGGGTTTTTCACTTTCCAGTGGCGAGCTTCATTTTACCCGAACGGTGAAATATGACCCTTATCGCATGGTTGCGGTCGAGAGATCAGCTTAATCAGTCCAGTTCTTCACTATCGGCTAATTTTTTCAAAAGTTCTTCCTCAAATCTCGAAGTACAGTCAGAATTCGGGCGCATAACGTCGAGCCCAGTTGCAAAATGCTATTTCTTTAACTGGAGAAGTAGTTTCCGTGGGTGATGGTGAGCATTTTATTTATTCCCCCACCAGGACGAGTTACCTATTCTATTTTAATTTGAGTGGAAATGAGATTCGCAGGATTATCAGGCCCGGATCGCATACGGTATCCGTTGAACCACAAAGAAGAAATCTGAGAATACGAAGGTAACTAGCCCACGTTTTACCGCCAGTAAGAGTATATGATCTCGATACACATAAAAACAAACTATTTTGTCAGCGCCATTAAAAGGAATGAGGATTGTACCGAGGAATACTCTTATTATTGATATATACGAATATCAGCTCGGGAATGTACCAGGAATCCATTCGAATGCCTACGATGGCGCGTAATATCATAGTAACCGAAAACCGAATTTATTATACGGAGTTTGAAACGGAAACTGTCGAGGCTTATCAATATTCTATGTAAACACTATGGTCGATACTGGGAAGCAACTTGTAACCATTATAGGCACCCTCGCAATTGTTGCTCTCTTTGGCATAGCTGCGGCGGGGAAGCTGATGGAACCGGATACCAGCCTGGAATTTTTCACGATGGCGCTCACTGGAAGTTGTGAGGGTTGGGCGGAAAGTTGTTTGATAGTACTAATTGTACTTGAGGCATTTTTGGCATCGTCGCTTCTGTCTCATAAATCAAAGTGGCCGTATTACTTGTCTGGAGGTACATTACTAATCATGACGACGATAGTTCAGCTCGGATATGGAATGTATCTTGATCTCGAAGCTTTATGCGGGTGTTTTGGATCGGTAATTGAAGCAACGACCGTGAATACATACAGCGTTGGTTAGAAACGGACTCTTCGCTACTCTGGCAATACTTTCATTCCGAATCTTGAATAACTCAAAGCTACTTACTAGCCCAGTTCTATAAGACCTCCTCTTACACCTGTTTTTTGACTTCTGACGAATTAACCCCTTCAGCAACGGGCTCCTCGTACTCGTCCAGCATCTTGACCAGCAGGGTCATGGAGCCCTTGATGGTGTAGAACTCCCGGGCGGTGAAAAACAGCATGCCGGCCAGGCGCAGCCCAGGGCGGCAAGGGTCAGCGACAGGCGGAAGGCGGTGGGTTCGGCGCCATACTCCAAGCAGGAACCAGGTGCCGTCAGGCCAGCAGCATGAAGACCGTTGAAGGAGACCGACCCAGAAAATACTGCGGCTGCTGCTCCGAGCTGGCGTTCGGCGAAGGCGCGGTAACGGCCCTCCTCGAGCAGCTTCTTATCCTTGCTCAGAAGAGGTACCGGACGCGGTTCTCGTTGAACTGCTCTTCCAGAAATTCTTCGATCAGCGGTTGCATTGCCATGTGATGCGGGTTTTGGATTTCGGCCTGAACGCTAATTTATTCGTTACCTGCGAAAGGACAAAGCGTGTCAGGGCGACCCTACCCGTGTTCCTGGCGCAGCACCTACGGGGCGTACTTGCGGTAGACGCTGCGGCTGTTGAGCATGCCGATGGCGATGGTGAGGGCGGTGACGGCGGCGGTGCCCACGACAATCACCCATAGGGTCGGGCACGAAGTCCAGCTCGAAGTACCATCCCGCCAGCAGCCAGGTGGCACCCAGCGAGAGAATGCAGTCCCGTAAGCGCGGACAGCAGCCCAGGAAGAGGTACTCCACCGACAGGATTTTGACAATCTGCGCCTTGCTGGCGCCCAGTGGTGCGCAGGCAGGGTGCTCTACGGATGCGCTGGTAGCGACTGGTGGCCACGGAGCTGGCCAGCACGATGAGTCCGGTCAGAATACTGAAAAGCGCCATAAACTGGATGGCAAAGGAGATCTGGTCGATGAAGTCGGTTGATGGTCTCCAGCACCCGGCTGATGTCGATGGCCGAGACGTTGGGAAAGGCCTGCGACCACCTGCCTGCTGGATGGAGGCGGCCGCCTGCCGGTCGGCCGTCCGCTGATGGTCACCCAGATCTGGGGCGCCCGCTCCAGCACGCCGGCGGGAAAGAGCCATGAAGAAATTGGGACTCACCCGCTGGAAGTCACCTCCCGATGCTGCCCACAGTAGGCCTGCACCGGCACGCCCTGCACGTCGAACGTGAGGCTGTCGCCCAGCTCCAGGTTCAGGTCCTGCGTGATCTCGCGGGAGGCGCTCGACCGGCGGCACCTCGACGGTCGGCCTACCCGAGCCCGTAGAGGTGCCTTCACCAGGGTCTCGGTTTCGGTCGAGCGAATCGCGGTAGGTGGCGCGGTACTCGCGGTTGAGGGCCCAGCCGCTCACCCCGGTCGGTCGGTGTCGCCTGCACCGATCGGCCGGCGCTGCCCCCGCAGGTGGGAGATGCGCATGTGTGACCATGGGCACATTCTGAATGATTCGGCCCCCGCCGCCGCGATGATCTCGCTGACGCGGTCGTTCTGGTCGGACTGAATATCAAAAAGCACCAGGTCGGGGCGTCCTCGCGGGAGGCGAATTCCAGCTCGCCCATGAGCATGTCCTGGCTGAAGTAGAGGGTGCTGACCATGCAGCATGCCGAGTCCCAGCGAGAGCATGAGCGCCAGCCGAGGTCTGGTCGTTGGGACGGTAGAGGTTGGCCAGTCCCTGTTGCGCCAGACATAGGGCCAGCAGGAGGGGAAGCGGCGCTTCACCGGCCGCATACGAGCAGCCGGCGCCACGCCGCAGAGGCAGTCCAAAGCGCCAACCAGGATGCCCAGCGCTGGGAGATGCCCTCCGACCCTCACAGCTTTGGGTCGGCGGCGTTGCGTCGGCCGGTAGACGGTGAGTGCGACGACGGCGTGCATACGGACCCGTCAGCGGGTGCGCCGGAGCAGGCGAGGTGATGAAGATCCCTTCGAGAGTGCCAGCAGGGCGTACAGGGGGGAGGCCTTGCGGAGGGCGAGCAGGGGGCAGCAGGGCGAAGACCAGGGCCACGCCCGTGCCCGTCAGCAGGCCCAGTCCAATGGCCAGCCAGGAAATAGCGCAGAATGACACTCTACCGGCAGGAAGGTGCTGAAGAGGCCGGGCAGCATATACTGCAGGGCCGATGCCGATGAGCGCGCCTGCCAGTGCGCCCAGGAAACCGAGCACCAGGGCCTGGATGAGGAAGATGCCGGTGACCTGCCGGCCGGAGGCGCCGAAGCAGCGCAGCACCGAGGCGGTGTTGATTTTGCGGGTGATGTAGACGTGGATGGAGCTGGCAACCCCTATGCCGCCCAGCAGCAGGGCGATGAAGCCCACCAGGTTGAGAAACGTACCCAGGTTGTCCACCGCCTCGCCCAATTCCTGCTGGCGCTCCTCCACCGTGTCGTAGCCCAGGTCGTATTCGGGCTCCTGGGCTTCGGTGAAGCGGTCGTGGCCTCCTCGATCTGTTCGAAGTCGCGCTCCTCGTCGAACCGGAAGTACGGTATTGTCGTCGATGCGGCTGCCGCGCTGGACCAGGTTGGTGGAGTCCAGCCAGGCCTTGGGTATGAATATGCGCGGGCCGACCATGGAGATGGCAAGATCCTGCCGGGGATCTTGAGCAGGGAGCCTGCCGATCTCGAAGGTGACCTGTCCGATTTTCACCGAATCGCCCGGCTGCAGCCCGAACTGGGTCATCAGGGTGTGGTCCACCAGCGCGCGCCTGCCCGCCTGGTAGGTGCGGGCGGCGGAGGCGGGCTGGGTCTCCAGCTCCCCGTAGAAGGGAAAGCCGCCCTCCACGGCGTGGATGTCCGACAGCCGCGTGCCCTTGCCGGGGAAAGAGGGCCATGGAGGGGAAGTCCACCACCGTCGACTGCTCCCCGCCGAGGGAGTCGAAGAAGGCCTGCTGTTCGGGCGTGAAGGGGTCCTCGGAGTCGATCTGCAGGTCAGCCCCCAGCAGCTCTTTGGCCTGGCGGTCAATGGTGTCAGCGTTGAGGCTGTCTCGGAAGGAGGTGATGGCCACCTGGGCGGCCACGCCGATGACGATGGCCGAGATGTAGACCAGACAGCCGCTTTTTGTTGGAGCGGCGTCCCGCCACGCCATTTTCCATGTCCAGGTGCTGAACATAGGGCTAGCGGCTCTTGGCGTCGGTTCCGACGGCAGCTTGCCGCCGTCTGCTCATCGCTGTCCCGGATGGCGCCGCTGCTGAAGGCGGATCGCCCGCTGGCACTTGCGGGCCAGTTCCAGGTCGTGGGTGACCAGCACCAGGGTGGTGCCGGAGGCCCGGTTCAGCTCAAACATGAGGTCTTCGATGGTGCCGCCGGTCTCGGCATCCAGGTTGCCCGTGGGCTCGTCGGCGAAGAGGATGCGCGGCCGGTTGATGAAGGCACGGGCGATGGCCACGCGTTGCTGCTCCCCGCCCGAAAGCTGGGTGGGATAGTGACTGGTGCGTTCTCCCAGGCCCACCTGCTCCAGCAGGTCGAGGGCGTGGTCGCGCACCCTTCCGGTAGCCTCGCCCCGCAATTCCAGCGGCACCATGACGTTTTCAAGGGCGGTGAAGCGTGGGCACCAGCTGAAAGGTCTGGAAGATGAAGCCCACGTGTTCGTTACGGACCCTGGCGCGCTGGTCCTCGTCCAGCGCGCCCAGCCGCACCCCGTTGAGCACCACCTCGCCCGCGGAGGGGCGGTCCAGTCCGGCGCAGAGCCCGAGCAGGGTGGTTTTGCCGCTGCCCGAGGGACCCACGATGGCGCAGGTGGTGCCCTCCTCCACGGAGAAATCGACGTGGTCGAGCACGGTGAGCTCGCGGTCGCCGCTTCTGAATTGCTGGGTAAGATTCGTAACTTCCAGTATGGCCTTGTCCATGGTCTCCAGCCGGGTTGAAATGCTGGTTGAAGGTGCTGGGTTGAATAGCAAGGTGCGAATAACGTTCCGTTGCCAGCCGGCAAATCGTTCCGCCGTACTGCAGCCTCCCGACCGGAACGCGGCAGGCGCGCCGCCTGGAGTTTTGGGCTGCCGGGGACGGCGCGGATTTCCAGCGCGGGACCGTTCGGCCTCCTACGAATATAAACGGCAAAAGATGAGTCTTCCGTTAATGCATGTTAAACCTTATGTCCTGGCGCTCCTGCTCCTGCTGGCAGGCGTGGCCGGCGCGGCCGTGGCACAGGGCGGGGAGGGGGCGTGGAGGCGGAGGGCGCGCCCAGACCGAATCCATGCGCATCCTCTTCGGCGACGGCATCACGGGCCGGATTCGGGTCGGCGAGGAGAGGCCTTCCCGCGCTGGTGCGCCGGCGCATCGATTCGCTGGGCTGGAACTTGCCGGTCGTCAACGGGGGACTGAGCGGGGAGACCTCGGCCGGGGGACTCCGCCGCATCGACTGGATGCTGCGCCGGCACGTGGACCTCTTCGTGCTGGAGCTGGGGGGCAACGACGGGCTGCGCGGCATCGACCTGGCCTCCACGCGGCAGAATCTGCAGCAGATCATCGACAAGGTGCGAAACGCCTACCCGGAGGCGCGTATCGTGATCGCCGGCATGCAGGTGCCGCCCAACCTGGGACCCGGACTACACCGGGCGTTTCGAGTCGATGTATCCCGAGCTGGCCCGGCGGAACGACGCCACGCTCATTCCCTTGCTGGATGGAGGGTGTCGGCGGCTACGAGGAATTCCATGCAGAACGACGGCATTCACCCAACGCGCGGGGCCATGAAAAGATGGCCGAGACCGTCTGGGAGGCCATCCGGCCCATCCTGCAGGAGATGCGCGCCTCCTGAGATCTTGGATCCGCCGGCAGCGGCTTTGATTTTAATACCGCTGTTCCGTACATTTCAACCGTTCTGCAACCCAATACAACGAGCCATGTTCCAACGTTACAATTCCGCCTGTTCCTGACTTTGCTGCTCGCAGCCCTGCTGACCTTCGCCGGCTGGCAGGCGGGCGTACGCCCAGGCCCCCTCGCAGCCGCCTGCCGCGCAGCTTGACTACCAGCCGCGCATTCTGCTGGTGACCGCACATCCCGACGACGACGCCATCTACGCCGCTACAGTCTTCAAGACCACCACCTGCTGGACGGGGTGGTGGACCTGGCGCTGATGACCAATGGCGAGGGGGCTACCGCTACTCCACCCTGGGCAACTACATCTACGGCAAGGAGCTGGACAAGGAGGAGGTGGGACGCGCCTGGCTGCCCAATATCCGCAAGCAGGAACTGATGGCCGGGGGTGAAATCGTGGGCATGCGCAAGTATTTCTTCTTCGAACAGCTGGACCGCCGGTACTCCCTCGACCCCGCGGTGCCCATGGAGGAGTGGGATGCCGACTATATCGTCTCGACCCTGCGGGAAACCATCCGCCAGGAGGGCTACGACTTTGTCTTCACCATGATGCCATGCCCCGGCACCCACGCCACCACAAGGCCTCGGCCATCCTGGCGCTTCGCGCCGTTGAGGGGATGGCGCCGGAGGAGCGTCCCCTGGTGCTTGCCACCAGCATGGCCGGCGCGGACGAGGAACCTCCTCCTTCGAGGTGCTGGAGGACTATCCGCTGACGCGGCTGGACCGCTCGGTACGCCCTTTGTCTTTGACCGGACGCAGACCTTCGGCCACGAAACACAGCTCGACTACAAGATCATTGCCAACTGGGTCATCGCCGAACACAAGTCCCAGGGCACCATGCAGCAGCTCATGAACCGGGGGAACCTGGAGCGCTACTGGTACTACGAGCTCAACGCGCCGGAAGGCGAGCCGAAGGTGCGCCGCTTCTTCGAGGCGGTCGACGCGGCCGACATCTACGCCCGCGACGATTCCACCGCCGGCATCCGGTGGCTGAGATGCGGGCACCCTACTCCCCGCCGATGGCGTAGCGGATGGAGATGGAGCTGCTGACCGTCACGGTCTGCGAAAATTCCATCAGGTCGCCCGAGTCAATCGCCATCTCGCTCATCATCATGCCGCGTTCCGAAGGAAAGCAGCTCCCCCGTAGCTGATCTCGAGGATGTCACCCAGCTCGACCCCCGCTTCCCGGGCGATGAGAGCAGCCTTCCGCCGGGCTTCCTGCGATGGCCTGGGACAGGGCCTGCGTCCGAGCCGAATCGGCCCGGGTGGAGGAGAAGTTCCCGCTGAACTGATCGCAGCCTCGCCTCTGATGAGTCCCAGTCGGATACGCTCAGCTGATCGTCGAAATCTTCGAGGGTAAAGAGATACTTGCTGGGCTGGTCCGCACCGGGAGGCTGCCCCGGCCGTACGGCGGGTCTACGTTCACGGAGCTGATGGAGACGGGCCGGTGACCGGATGCGGTCATCCCGCGATTCCGTACTTTCAGCAGCTCCACCAGGGCGCGTCTCCCGTTTCCTTGTAGAAGCTCGTAGCGCCTGCTGGGGCGAACTTCCCTCAGCGTTCACCTGAATGCTCGAATTGTACGAGGTTCCGCGGCACCTGCACCTCTCCAGTGGCGTTGACCTGGATGGTGGCGGCGGGCTGCCGGGATTCCTGGGCCTGAAGTGAGAGGGTCAGCAGGAGAGGAAGAGCGTGGTCAAGAAGAGAAGCGCGCATGGTCTTACGCACGGTTGATTGGGGTTGCTTGTTGAACGGGAATATCGCCCGAAAAGTATCACCCGCAAAGCACCTTTTTCAGCTTCTCGGCTGCAATATTGGCCCCGCAGATCACCACTGCGGTGGTCCGGCCGGCGAAGCGCTCCGGCTCGCGCAGCAGGGCGGCCACAGCCACCGCGGCCGACCCCTCCACCAGCTTGTGGTGGCGGGAAATCATCCCGCGGATGCCCTCCTCGATCTCATTTTCAGGCACCAGGATGAATTGGTCTACGTAGTTCCGGCAATAGTCGAATGTAATGGCATTGCGTTCGAAGCCGCCGGCCGAGCCGTCGGAAAGGGTGGGGCGGGTCTCCACGTCACGGTATTCTCCCGCCCGCACCGAAGCGGACATTTCGGGGGAGTTTTCCGGCTGGGCGCCGAGGATGCGCACCTCAGGGTCGCGGTCCCGTGCGTGACAGGCCAGTGCCGAGATGAGTCCGCCTCCCCCGACCGTGGCCAGGATCGGTCGTCGGGGCGGGTCCCTGCTCCCAGATTTCGGCCGCAATGGTACCCTGCCCGGCAACCACCTGCAGGTCGTTGTAGGGGCTCACGTAGACCCATCCCTTTCTCTTCGGCCAGCTGACGATGTCGCCTTCGGCTCAGTAGGGGTCCTCGGCATAGATGCTCCAGCTCTGGCGCCCAGGAGGAGATGCCGCCTCCGCCTTCGATTCGTCGGCCCCGTGGGGAGGAAGACCTTGCCCTGCATGTCCAGCAGGTGCAGCGCGCGGGCGAATCCCTGCCCGTGGTTGCCGGTGGAGGCGGTTACCGGCAGGGCCTCGATGCCCTGCTCGCGCAGCCAGAGCAGCTTGTTGAGGGCGCGCGGGCCTCGAAAGAGCCGGTGTGCTGTTCGCTCTCCAGCTTCAGCCAGACCTCCGCCCCCGACGGCCCCGCTCAGCCAGCGGGAGTGCACAAGGGGCGTGCGGAGCACCTTGCCGCGGAGGCGGCGGTGGGCGTCGGATATTTCCCGGAGAAGAGGCATAGGGGCGCCATCGCTGGATTTGGGTGTCTGTTGCAGGGCTTTCCTGCGGAATATAGGCAAATTTACGGGAGGCGTAAGGGCAGGGCACTGGGCTCTGCGCGGTAGATGGGGGCAATAAAGAAGGGGCACGGGAACCGTAGACCAATTTCCCCGTGCCCCGGCCCGGGTAGAGGATCCAACCCGGAAAAGGCGACCCTGCCGGCCTTAGTGGAAGGCTCCCGACAGATGATGGTTACGAGGCCGATCAGGAGCCGAACCAGTAGCTCATTTCGACAAGAAATACGTTGGTGGGCAGCGTGTCGCCGAGCCCGTCCAGGTCGCGCCGAGCCGCAGGGCTCCCTCTCGCCCGGAAGGAGGAGCGGTCCTGCTGCCGACGCAGGAAGAAGGTGGATCCGGGCCGGTACTCCCAACGGAAGACCACGTTGGTCTGTACGGAGCGGAAGCTGAAGTCCTGCTTGGGAAGGAGAAAGCCGCCGCCGGTCCCTCGCCGTCGGGGTCCACTCGGTAACCTCCCTCTTCGGAGGCGATGGTGCCCTTGTCACGGCCGTAGATATCGAATTTAAAGGCGTCCGGCGTGCGGAACTCCTTGAAGTTGTAGTAGTCCCCGCTGTTCAGGTCAGGGACGCACAGCCTGAAGGGACAAGTCGGGCGTGAAGGTCCAGTCCACGCGCAGGCCCATGGAGAGCCGGCGCTGGTGGATGTCGGCCATGACGTAGCGACGCCCGAAGGTGTTGGTGGCCAGCTCGTCGCTTACGGCGGTCACGTACTGGTCGGTGTCCGTCTGCACGTTGTAATTGGGACTCAGCATGAGCTGGATGTAGGAGGTGGGGCGGACGGTAATATTTGCGAATAGGTCGCGCTCCTTTCGCCGGTCGGATTGCCGAACGCAGGTGCCCAAGCGACAGGGACACGGCCCGCGAACTGTTGGTGGAGATCACACCGCTGGCGTACCGGTTTTCCGGAGTGGCTGCCAGGGGGCCGCCGCGAAGCAGGCGGTCGTTCATGCGCGAGGCGTTGTAGCCCGCGTTGAAGTTGAACCTCCAGAGGTTGTGGAACTGGAAGCTGCTGATGAGGTTGTAGCTGTGGGAGATTTGGTCACCCCGAACTCCACCCATGCACGGTATAGGTGCCTACGTTGAAGGAGCGGAAGAGGGGACCGGGGTCGTTCTGCAGGTACATGGGCGAGTTCACAAGGGCGTGGTAGTCGGAGACAATTCGGGAAGCCCAAATCGTTGGCCTCGTAGCCCGGAGTCACCACGGAGTGGTTGACCGACGCCCGCCAGTGGGGTCCCCCGAAAAGGCCGAAGGAGACCTCGGAGGCAAATCCGCCCAGTTGGGTACGGTTGGGATCCACCGACAGGTAATCGGCGTCCACGCGGTCGTAGTAGCGGGCGCTGCTGCGCTGGGTGCGCTGCAGGGCCCGGGGCTACCGTCGACCAGGGTGCCCGAGAGCACGCCGCTTACGCTCCATTTCCGATTCTGCCAGCTGTGTTCAAAATCGACGCCACCCACGTAGGCGTTCTGATGGAGAAAGTTGTCGAGGTAATCCGCGCCGGTGAAGCGGTTCACCGCGCTGAGGTATCCCCCGGCGATGGTGTTCCCCCCGTTGAAGTCCTGCTTGACGCGTCCCACAAAGTAATTGGTGGGGGGTTCAACGGCCAGAGAGGCCTCCCGGCCGTCCCCGCCGATATAGTCGGCCTCGCGCAGGGTCAAGGCGTTCCGGCGCCGCCAGGGAGAATCCCCCGTCGGTCTTGCCGCTGAATTTTGCGGCGCTGGCGATGGTGGTCTGGTCGGGAATGTCGCGGTAGCTGCTGGCGATGCCCGCCATGCCTGGCGAGCCCTGGGGACGCCGCCCTATGCGGCGCGAATAGAAGACCTGCGGGTTGCCGTAGCGCCCGTGGGTACGGGTCTGCCCGAACTGGAAGATGTCGGTTCCCTCCAGGAAGAAGGGGCGCTGTTCGGGATAGAAGGTCTCGAAGGCGCTCAGGTTGATCACGGCCGGGTCGGCCTCCACCTGTCCAAAATCGGGATTTACCGTGGCCGTCAGGTTGAAGTCGGGCGTCAGGCCGTATTTTACGTCGGCACCCAGTCCGCCCATGAAGCTGTTGGAATGGTAAAAGGGGTTGGCGGCCTCGCCCGGCGCGCGGGTGAGGCTGGCCGAGCTGTAGGGGGTGATCTCCAGGTTGGCGGGTTTATCGAGCTGCTCGACGCCCTGCAGATGACCGTACTGCGAAACCAGGCCGGACCGGTCCTGGGGCGTGGGCGACCAGAACGAAACCTCCTCCTTGCGGGCCAGGCGCCGCATGAAGTTGATGCCCCAGTGCTGCACTTCAGTGCTCGAATGGGAACGGAGCTGGGAGAGGGGAATGCGCATCTCCACGGTCCATCGGTGTTCGGCTATGTGTGTTTTGGCCTCCCATACGGCATCCCATCGCAGGTTCTCTTCGGAGTCGTTGTAGGTCAGCAGATCCCGACGGACGCCGCGGGGATTCACGCCGAAGGTGAAGCTGGTTCGGTCGTCGTTGTAACTGTCGATATTTACGAAAATCCAGTCGCTGTAGGCCGTGCCGTCCGGCGAAGAGGGTGGCCGCCACCGAGTCCATGGCGCTGTCGTAAACCTTTCGGCTCGCACGTCAGAGGGCGTTGTCGGTATAAACCGCTCGCACCTCGGTGCGCTCGGTGGCGGGAGCTCCGTCGTCGGGCCTGCGCTGGGTAAAGCCGCTGGCAGCGGGAACGGTGGACCAGAAGGCTTCGTCCAGCATGCCGTCCAGTTGAAGCAGGTCGGTATTTTCAAGTCTGAACGCCCTGAGCGTCGGCAAAGGGGGATCCCCGGCGGGAACCTCGATTCGGGCCTGTTTTGTCGCCTCAGCAGGATGCTGCGGGCGGAAGATCCACATCAGGGCGTGATGCAGAGCAGGATGAAGGTCAAAAGATAGTGGCGGTAGTTCTGATTCAGCAGGGATCTCCGGTTTTTTGGTTCAGGGTTCAGACCGGAAGAGCAACCCCGCCCTCAAGTATGATATGCGGGCTGTACGAAGGCCCGCTGGAGACGGTTTCGGTCGAGGGAGTCGGTCCCGGAGACGGCTCCGGCCGTTGTCCCTGCAGGATAGACGAGCCTGCGCCCGATTATTACAGGGGGCTGCTACTGCCGCCGGATGTAGATGTCTCCAGCGCATGGAGCGGAACTGGTATTCAGGGCCCACCGCCGTTGATGGCGCCGTTGATGCAGTGGTTGACCCGATACCTATGCAGGTGCCCGAGCCGCCGGAGCGGTCAACGCCGCTGCTGCGGTCCAGGTCCATGTCGAAGTCGGTGTAGATCTCGCCCCACTCCGAGCGCATGCGCGCGTTCGTTTGCACACCGGGGGAAGGTCGTCGTCGATGTCGCCGTTCAGGTTGGTAAAAGACATGGGCTTGCCTTCGGCCACGCTGCGGAAGGTGGCGCTGATGTCGCCGTTGACCGTGTTGGCCACCACGGAGCCGCCCACGTTGACCAGGGTGATTTTCCCGTTGACATTGCTGATCTCCATCTCGCCGCTGACGTTTTCCACGCGGATTTCCCGCCGTTCGCCGTGGAGAGATGGAGGGCGAAGTTTCGGGGAACGCTGACGCGGAAGTCCACCGAGCGCATGGGGGAGACGCCGCCGACGTGCACCTCGTTGTCATCCTCGGTGACCTCGAAGCCGATGCCGCTGCCGCTTCTGCGGCGCAGGCCCTGTCGGGTCACCTCCTGCTGGCCGGAGGAGGCGTCTTCGCCGCCGTAGTTGATCAGCACCTCATCCCCGTCGTAGCCCGTGACGGTGATGCTGCCGCGCACCACGCCCAGTTCAAGGCTGCCGGGCTGCCCGGGGTTGGAGAGGGGGATGGCGATCTGCCGGTCTTCGGAGCTCTGCTGTGCGCGGGCCTCCTGGAGGCCGGCGACCAAGAAGCAGGATGACGAATAGGAGAGGAGTAAGAAATTTGGACGTTTTCGTTTACAGTATGGTTTTGTGGTTTAAATCTTTCGGATGTAGACGTCGCCGTTGAGCACCTCGAAGCGGAAGACGGGATCCACCGTCTCCTATACGCGCCGGGCTGTTCCGGTCCACCCGGTAGCGCGTTGGTGCGGCCGCTGGTGCGGGAGGACGTTGCGTCCACCGAGCCTGCAGGCGCGTGATATTTTCGAAGTCGGTGTAGAGGTCGCCGCGAAGGCTCTTGAAGTGGATATCGCGCGTCCAGTGCCATCGGGGTAATACACTTCAATGCGTCCGTTGCAGGGTCTGGTATTCGGAATCCTCGGAGGGACTTTGGCGGTACCGCGCGGTGATGTCGCCGCCGTTCAGGGTGCGCGCGTGGGTGGTTCCGGTCGAGGTCTTCCAGCTCCAGGTCGCCGTTCAGGTTGCCCGCCTTCACGGTGCCCCGTGTGCCGGAGACCTTGAGGTCGCCGCGATTCATGGTGCTGGCGTCCACATGCGTGGCGCGGGGCACCTCGACGGTGAAATCGTACGAGAAATTCGTAGTCGTCGTGGTGGGAGTCGCGGTCCACCCGGTAGTTGAGAAGAGCCGTTGCCCCGCTTGCCGAAGTTCAATGAAGGGAGCGTCCAGGTCAGCGGCTTAAGCGGTCCCCTTCCTCTTCCACGACCAGCTCCATCTCGTCCACAGGCCGGGCATGGTCTGGGAGGCGCTGCGCGCGAAGGTGCGCCGGGCGGTGATGCGCACCTCCTGACCGTCATAACCGGTCACCTCCACCGAACCGTTGATGTTGCGCAGGTCAGAGGGTGTTGGCGGCGCCGGCGGCATGGCAAATCGGGCGCTGCGGGTAAGGGTTTCCTCGGAGGTCTGCTGCCGCGGCGGCCGGTTGCCAGGCGGCAGCGACCGGCAGGATACAGGCTGTGGCGGTGATAAGACCGAAGATATTTCATAGGGCGTTACCTTCTAGCTTAGATCTGGTGATGGTGTCCTGAATTTTGCTGCGCAGGGTGGCGTCCATATCCTCCTGCCGGAGCCGCTCGCGCAGCTCCTCGATGGCGCCCTCCTCCTGCAGCACCAGCATGGCGTCGGCCAGGGCGAGCCTGCCGCCGGGGCGAGTCCTGTCGCGCGATGGAGGCTCCCAGGGCGCTGCGAACGCCGGGGTCGGAGGCGCGCATGAGCAGGGCGTCCACCGCGGCGATGCGCACGTTGACGTTGGGGTCGCGGTTGAGCGTACGGATAAGGGCCTCCCTGACGCGGGGTTCGGGCTCGTTCAGCTCGGAGCTGATGTTGACGGCCTTGAGCCGCTCGGTGGCCGAGCCGTTGTCGATAAGGTTTAGCATCATCACCTGGCGCATCTGCGCCACCTCGCTCTGCAGGCGCTGCAGCTCGCCGGGGCCGTCCCGGAAGGGAGTGGTCCAGACTTCCGGCCAGCAGGCCGGCCAGGAAGATCGCGGCGGCAAGTCCCATGCGCAGGGGCGATAGCCGGGAGCGGAGGGCGCCGGCCCAGCGCCGCAGCCTTTCGACCGGCGAAGGCTGCATGCGGGCCTTCTCTTGGGCCAGCATGGCGTAGAAGCGGTCGCCCATCCTGGCGGATGGCTCTCCGCCAGGCAGGCGCTCGAGGTCGCCCGAGATCCTTTCAAGTTCCTTCAGGTCGAGGATGTCGATGGCGCCCTCGTCCAGCAGCTGCTGCAGGCGCTTTTTCTCCCCGGGGTCGAGGTCGCCTTGCAGCCAGGGATAGCACCAGGGGTATGTGTTCGGAATCGATCATGGGTGTTCCTCGTTGTTGAGCTGTGCTACGATTTCCCTGAGTTCGCCCAGGGCGCGGAAGATGCGGACTTTCACGGCGCTTTCGCTGCAGTCCATGATCTCCGCGATCTCCCGGTACCTGAAGCCCTGGTAGCGGCTGAGCACCAGCGTTTCCCTTTCAGGGGATCGAGACGTCCAAGCGCCTCCTTCAGCAGTCGGAGCCGCCGGTCGTGGCCGGGACCCGTCCCGATGTAGTCGGGATGCCCGTCGGGCGGGGGGAGGTCCCCGCTCAGGGTATCCGGGTCCACGAAATCGTCCTCCTCGCCGACCCGGCCGCTGCTCTTCCGGTAGTGGTCGATGTGCAGGTTGCGCGCGATCTGGAAGATCCAGGTCGCAAGAAAAGGCCCCCTCGTCGGAGTAGGTGTGGCGGTATGTGATAATCCGCTCAAACACCCCCTGCACCAGGTCCTCGCTCAGGTCGCGACGCGAGGTCAGCCGGTAGAAGAAGCCGAAAAGACGCCGGTTATAGCGCTCGAACAGCAATCCCAGTTTATCGAGATCGCCGCTTTTCACCTGCAGCATCAATGCATTGTCGGAATGTCGGTCCAAGGCCGGCGGCTGATTTTCGGTTTCTTCAGTCCAGGTACGCCGAAGAGCGGCTTAGAGGTTACAGCGGGAGGGAGGAGAAAAAGATCCTGTCCACTATTTAAATTTAGTCTAAATAGTCTTAGTATTGGGCCTGCACAATTTGAAACGCCATAAAATAACCATGAGACTGTCAAAATTCCTCTCCACAACCTCCTTTTTCACCTGCCTTCTCGTCAGCTTTGCCTTTGTCTCCTGCGATGTCCTGAGTTCGGGAGACGATAACCTTCAACCCCCCGACACCTATGAGTTTACCCGCGACGGCGCCTCTTCGGTGGCCTACCCCGGGCAGACCGACCGGCTGAACATGCTCGGGGAAATGGACGCCTACCTGGGAAGGGGCGACGACGGGCAGACGCTCTCCGAGCAGGTCCTTCTCGATATGTACACCAACGCCGGGGGTGACGGCGGGGGAAACTTCTCTTTCACCTCCGACCGGCAACTGGCCAACAAGACCTTCGCGCCTGACCGTGATGAGCAGTTATTCGAGAACCTCTTTGCCGATGCGGCCGCCGCCAGCCAGAACGGGGCCAACGGCGTCACCGCCTCCGACGGCACGGCCGGCCTGCTGGTACGTGAAAACAGCGGGAATACCATCCTGGTGGACGAGAAGGGCCGTGAATTCGGCCAGCTCATTGAGAAAGGCCTGATGGGCGCCGTATTCTACAACCAGATCTTCAACGTCTACCTGACCGACGCCCGCATTGGTCCCGATGTGGAGAACGAGGATCTGGCCGAAGGAGCCAACTATACGCCCAAGGAACACCACTTTGACGAAGCCTTCGGCTACTGGGGCGTCCCGGTCGATTTCCAATCGGACTGGCCGGAGGACAGGGAAGATGAGCCCCGCTTCTGGGGACACTACTCCGACGTGGTGGATAACGTACGCGACGGGATGCTGGGGACCAACAGCACCATCATGGACGCCTTTATCAGGGGACGCACCGCCATCGTGAACAAGGATGAGGCAGCCCTTGACGAGCAGGTGGACATCCTCTACGAACAGCTGGAGCTGGTGGCCGCCGCAACCGCCGTGCACTACATCAACGACACCCTCGGACACCTGTCCGCCGGGAATACGGGCGAGGCCTTTCATACGCTTTCCGAGGCCTGGGCCTTCGTGAACGCCCTTAAATACAGTCCCCGCCGCGCCATTACCGTCGACCAGATCGAAACCATACAAAACAGCCGTTTCGGCCAGAACGGCAACTTCTGGAAGGTCACGGCCGACGGGCTCAACCAGGCCAAATCCACCCTTCTGAACGTCTATCCCGACCTTGAGCCGGTACAGGACGAGCTCTGAGTTGCCCTCCGAATCGCAACAGAATATTCAACGCTCCATGTTCAACACCATGCACCGACTGAAACACTTCGCCTTGCCGCTTCTGCTGCTCCTCGCCTTTGCCGTGCTGCCCGCCGGCTGTGACCTGGCGGGTTCCGGCGAATCGGAATCCGATTTCGACCGTGCGGCCATGCTGCGCAATTACGGTGAGAACCTGGCGCTGCCCGCCTTTGAGGCGCTGAAAACGGAAGCGGACGAGCTGCAGGCCGCCGCGGCCGCCTTCTCCGGGGAACAGAACGCCTCCAGCCTGGCGGACCTCAGGGAGGAGCTGAAACACGCCCGCCTGGCCTGGCAGCATGCCAGCCTCTACAGCTTCGGTCCCGCGGAAATGCGCCTGTTGCGCCCCTCGCTCAACACCTATCCCGTGGACACCGCCCAGGTGGAGGAGAACATCGCCTCGGGCGAATACGATCTGGGAGCGGTGGGCCAGCGCGACGCCGCCGGTTTCCCCGCCATGGGTTACATGCTGTACGGCCTGGAGGAAGATGACGCCGCCCTGCTCGAGCGGTACCGCGCCGGGAATGGGGGAGAGGAGGCGCTGCAGTACCTGTCGGACCTCGCCAACCAAATCCAATCGCTCGCCGGGGCCACCCTGGCGGACTGGCAGGGCTCCGGCGGCGACTACCTCGGCACCTTCCTCAGCGAGGAACGGGCGGGCACCGACAAGGGAAGTTCGTTGGGCATGATGTTCAACGCCTATGTCCTCCATTTCGAGCGCTTCCTTCGCAGCGGTAAGATCGGCATCCCGTCCGGCGTGCTCAGCGCCGGCGTGCCTCGCCCGCGGGCGACCGAGGCCTATTACGGGGGCTATTCCGCGGAGCTGGCTCTCGCCAACCTCCGGGCGGTGCGGCGCTTCTTCAGGGGCGAGGACACCGAAGGCATCGACGGGCCCGGCCTCCGCGACAACCTGCAGGCGGCGGGGGCGGACGAGCTGGCCTCCGAAATAGAAGCGAAGATGCAGGAGGCCGAAAACGCACTGCAGGGGGTGTCCGATCCGCTCAGCGCCCAGATCGAAAACGATAACGAACCGGTGCTCGACGCCTTCACCCGGCTCCAGGATGTGGTGTCCCTGGTAAAGGCGGACATGGCGTCGGTGCTGGGCGTCACCATCACCTACCAGGACAATGACGGTGACTGAGATGTCTTCCATCATGAGCGGCACCGGGATGCGCTCGCGGGCGAAGGCCCTCAGGGAGAGGGCCGGCCGGTTTTTCCTGAAGCCGGTCTCCATTGCGCCCCTGGTGGTTTTCCGCGTGCTTTTCGGAGCGCTGATGCTGGCCGGCACCCTTCGTTTCGCCTGGAAAGGCTGGATCCGGGACCTGTACATCACGCCGGAATATTTCTTCCGCTACTACGGTTTCGAGTGGCTGCCGGTTCCCGGTGATCCGGCCATCTACGGGCTGTTCCTGCTGATGGGACTGTCCGCTCTCGGGATCATGCTCGGATACCGCTACCGGTGGTCCGCCCTCCTCTTCTTTCTCAGTTTCACCTGGGTGGAACTGATCGACAAGACCAACTACCTGAACCACTACTATTTCGTCAGCCTGGTCAGTTTTCTGCTGATCCTGGTGCCGGCCCACCGGAGCTTTTCCCTGGACGTGCGTCGCCGCCCCTCGCTGAAAAGGGCATCGGTTCCCGCCTGGTGCGTCCATATCTTCAAGCTCCAGCTGGGAATCGTCTATGTTCACGCCGGCCTGGCCAAACTGAACGCCGACTGGCTGATGGAGGCGCTGCCCCTGAAGTTGTGGCTTCCGGCCCGCGCGCACCTCCCTCTCATCGGCGGATGGCTGGACGAGACCGTTACAGCCTACCTGTTCAGCTGGGGAGGGGCCCTGTACGACCTGTCCATCCCCTTTCTCCTGCTCTATGGCCGCACACGCGCCTTCGCCTACGCGGCCGTCGTGCTCTTTCACGGCATGACCGCCCTGCTCTTCCAGATCGGCATGTTCCCCTATATCATGACCGGCTGCACGCTGATCTTTTTCTCCCCGGCCTTTCATGAACGACTGCTGGGCGTGATGCGCGCGGCAGGGCGGAAGCTGGCGTTCCGGCGCGGGGGAGGGGGGAAGGCGGCACGCTCCCTTTCGGGCGCTGGCTTCTCCCGCGACCCGGTCGAAGGGAGCGCAGGGGTACGCACCACGCTGCGGGGCGGCTTGCTTCATGCCGCCCTGGTGATCTTTTTCATGCTCCAACTGTTGGTTCCCCACCGCCACCTGCTCTACCCGGGCAACGTGTTCTGGAACGAGGAGGGCTACCGCTTTTCCTGGAGGGTGATGCTGATGGAGAAGGCCGGCCATGCCGTCTTTCACGTGAGGGACCCGGATACTGGGCGGGAGTGGCAGGTGTCCAATTATGAGTTCCTCACGCCCAACCAGGAAAAAATGATGGCCACCCAGCCGGACATGATCCTGCAGTTCGCCCACTACCTGGAAGACCATTACCGTTCGGAGGGGTACGGTGACGTGGCCGTCAGCGTGGAGGCGCGGGTGACGCTCAACGGCCGCAGAAGCAGTCTGCTGGTGGATCCCGGGGTCGACCTGACCGAAAAGGAGAGGGGCCTCGCCCACAAGGAGTGGATCCTGCCCTATCCCCGAAACGCACAAAGCTGGATGGGAGGGAGGAAGCAATGATAAACCCGGGCAAAACGGCCGCCGCACTCCTCCTCCTGCTGGGATGCTGCCATAGCCTGGCCGCCCAGCATGCCACCCTCAGCGGGCAGGTCTCCGGCCCGGAGGGGGAACAGCTGGCCGGGGCCACCCTCTACCTGGGAGCGGCGGGCGACAGCACCGTCATTTTCGAGGGCGGCCTGCGCGTGGCCGGGGCGCGGAGGGCCACCACGGACGCGGAGGGGCGGTACGCTTTTGAAAAGCTGGAACCGGGGAGCTACCGCCTGGTGATCTACTATCCGGGCATGGAGATCGTCAGGGACTCCCTCCGCATGCCGGGCCGGGATCTGCGGCGGGATTTCAGGCTGGAGATGATCCAGGGCACCCTGGGCGGGATCACCGTGGGAGACCGCCGGCAGCAGGCCTTCGGCCTGGAAAGGCTTCGTTCGGTGGAGGGGACCGCCATCTACGAGGCCAAAAAGAACGAGGTGGTGGTCATGGAGGACCTGGCGGCCAACCTGGCGACCAACAACAACCGCCAGGTATTTGCGCGTGTGGCCGGTCTTAATATCTGGCAGAGCGACGACGCGGGCGTGCAGACCAGCATCGGGGCGAGGGGACTCAGTCCGAAGCGGAATTCCCATTTCAACACGCGTCAGAACGGCTACGACATCGCCGCCGACGCCCTGGGCTATCCCGAAAGCTACTACACGCCTCCCACACGGGCCCTGGAGAGCATCGAGGTGGTGCGCGGCGCGGCCTCGCTGCAGTACGGCACCCAGTTCGGGGGCATGCTCAACTATGTATTCAAGGACGGCCCGCCGGACGACCCCTTCCGGCTGCGCTCCATCCAGACGATCGGCTCCCACGGCCTGCTGAACACCTTCAACAGCGTGGGGGGGACGGCTGGAGCATTCAACTACTACGGTTTCTACCAGTACAAGACCAGCGAGGGATGGCGGCCCAATTCGGGACTGGACCAGCATGTGGCCTACGGTTCGGTGGCGTACCGGCCCAACGCGCGCCTGACGGTCCGTCCCGAATTCACCCGCATGTATTACCTGGCGCAGCAGCCCGGGGGACTGACGGACACCCAGTTCGAGCGGGACCCGCGGCAGTCGAACAGGGAGCGCAACTGGTTCCGGGTAAACTGGAACCTGATGGCGCTGAAGGCGGACTACCGGTTTTCCGGGAACACCCGGCTGAACACCCGCTTCTTCGGCCTGCTGGCCGGCCGCGACGCGGTGGGCAACCTGAAACGAATCGACCGGCTGGACCTGGGTGGGAACCGCGACCTGCTGAAAGACGACTACGCCAACTGGGGAAATGAGACCAGGCTGATACACCGCTACGATTTCCTGGACGGCATTTCGGTTTTCCTGGCCGGCAGCCGGATCTACAACGGCTTCACCCACCGCCGCCAGGGAGAGGGGAGCGACGGTGCGGGACCCGATTTCCGCTACCGGAACCCCGGCAACCTGACGGGCTCTGATTTTGACCTGCCCAGCCGCAACCGCGCGCTCTTCGCCGAAAATATTTTCAACCTCACCTCCCGGCTCAGCCTGACCCCGGGGGTGCGCTTCGAATACATACGCACCGAGGCGGAGGGCTATTACCGGAATATTGTGAAGGACCTGGCGGGCAACGTGATCCTGGACGAGCGCATCGAGGAGCAGCGGCGGCGGGAACGCTCCTTCCTGTTTTACGGACTGGGAATCTCCTACCGTTTTGACGAGAGCACGGAACTTTATGCTAACTACTCCCAGAATTACCGGGCGATCAACTTCAACGACATACGGGTGGACATCGGCAGCCTGGAGGTCGACCCGGACCTGAGGGATGAGCGGGGATTCAACGCGGACCTGGGCCTGCGCGGCAGCCATGAGAACATCTTCCAGTACGACCTCACCCTTTTCTACCTCTCCTACGAAGACCGGATCGGGACGGTGCTCAGAACCGAGCCCAATCCCCGCTTCAACAACCTGGTGGACCGTACCTTCCGCTACCGGACCAATGTGGCGGACGCCGCCATTTTCGGACTGGAATCGTACGCGGAAGCCGATCTCTGGAAGCTGGCCGCCGGCTTATCCTCCTCCACGCGGCTCTCTCTCTTTCTGAATCTGGCCCTCCTGGAATCCGGCTACAGGAATTCCCGGGTGCCCGGCGTGGAGGGCAAGGAGGTGGAACATGTGCCGCCGGTCAACCTGAAGGCCGGCCTGACCTTCCGGCGGGGGGAATTCCAGGCCAGCCTGCAGTACTCCTACACAGCCAAACAGTATTCGGATGCCACCAACGCCCGGCGCACGCCCTCGGCCATAGAGGGCATCATCCCGGCCTACTACGTCATGGATTTCTCGGCCGAATACCGGCTGGGACGCTTTCTGCTGGAGGGGGGAGTGAACAATCTTACCGGACACTCATACTTCACCCGCCGGGCGACCGGCTACCCGGGTCCGGGCATCATCCCCGCCAAGGGACGCACCGCCTACCTCAGCCTGGGCGTCACCCTCTAACCCGACTCCCCGACTCCCCGACTTTCCGACTCCCCGACTTCCCGACTTCCGACTTATTAGACTTTAAGACTTAAAAGACTTATTCCGTCGGCAGGCCTTCCATCTCCATTATGGTGAGGGCGTTGGTGGTAGGGCAGGGGCCGGGCTTGAGTTTGTATTCGAAGCTCATGCGTCCGTCGCGGATGGTCTCCTCGAAGTGCCAGTTGGTGAGGGAGGGGATCTCCTCCTCCAGGGCGGCCAGCTCCAGGTCGTGGGTGGATACCAGTCCGATGGCGTGGCGTCCGGCGACGGTTTTCAGGAAGGCGGTGCTGCCCTGCATGCGCTCGCGGTTGTTGGTGCCCTTGTAGATCTCGTCCACCATAAAGAAGAGGGGCGGCTCGCCGGGGCGCTCCAGCTCCTCGAGCAGGCGCCTCAGGCGCTTGACTTCGGCGTAGAAGTGGGAGAGTCCCTGGTCGAGGGAGTCGGTGACGTTGATGCTGCTGAAGATGCGGAAGGGGACGGTCTCCAGACTCCGCGCGTTGACGGGTCCCCCGGCGAAGCAGAGCGCCAGGTTGATGCCCAGGGTGCGCAGGAAGGTACTCTTGCCCGACATGTTGGAGCCGGTAATCAGCAGCAGATCGCCCAGGGATCCTATTTCCACATCATTGGTGACCCTCTGCCCGGCGGGAATGAGGGGATGGCCGATGCCCTCGGCCCGGAAGGGAGGCTTGCTGTCCTTCTCCTCCAGGTCTCGGGGCAGGGCGAAGGTGTAGTCGGGATTGAGCCAGGCCAGGTTGGCCAGCGAGCAGAGCGCCTCCAGGCTGTAGAAGCGGTCCATCCAGCTTTCGAGGCGGGGACGCAGGTCTTCCTTGTAGCGTTCCAGCTTGCGGGTGAACCAGAGGTCCCAGGGCACCATGGCGTTGACGACCACCCAGCCGAGCTGGCTCTTCTGGAGGGCACCGGCCGCCGCCAGGCGGACGATGCCGCGCAGGTAGCGGGAGGGACGCTGCTCCCCGCTGCAGAAGGGGGCACAAAAGCGCTTCAGCTCCGAACCCTCCCGGTAGCGGAAGGACTCCAGGTAGCCCAGGATGGCGTGAAAGCGGCTCAGCAGCTTCTCCATCTGGTAGGACTCCTCGAAGAGCCCGCGCACCTTGCCGCTGTGAAAATTGTAGAGCAGCAGATAGGTCACAAAAGAGAGGATTACCCAGGGGGCTGCCAGTCCGGCAAGCCAGAGCGCGAGCAGCAGCCAGTTGAGTGCGGCCAGGCCACCCAGCTGGAGCAGGGCGGGTCCAAATCGCACCTCGCGCGGGTGTTCGAGATGCTCCAGGAGCTGCTGCATGTCCCAGTCGGTGTCCTCGCGACGGCTGCGGGCGCGCCGCGCGTTGAGGGCCAGCCGGTCGCGAAAATGGGGCAGTTCGCGCAGTTCCCGCACCAGGGCGGTGCGCCGGGGCAGTTCGTCCTCCGGCGGGCGGCCCGCGGTCAGCCAGCCCAGCAGCCTCTCGCTGCCCCCCGGTAGATGGTAGTGTCGGACAGGTGGTGCAGGGAGTGAAGGCCGGCCAGGTTGAGGTCCCGTGCAAAAGGATGGTCGGCATCGGGATCCGTCGCCTCGGGCGCCGGAATACCCTCCCAGTCCAGTTCCATGCGGTGCAGGTGTTTTTCGCGCAGCTCCTTCCAGATGCGTGCCTTCTCGCAGGCGTCGTCGACGGCGCGGTGGCGGAGGACCAGCGCCGCAAAGCTCCCTGCAAAGGCCAGGCAGCAGAGCACAAAGAGCCAAACCAGATCCGTGCGCGCGGCCACGTAAATAAGTCCCATTCCCCCGAGAAAGGTTAGCAGGCGCAGCGTGGAGAGGCGCTTGCTGCGCTCCTCCAGGGTCTGCACGGCCTCCGAAAGGCGGCGTACCTGGTTTTGAAGGGCCTTCTTCAGGCTGTGACGGGAATAGGACATGCGGTAATGGGGGTTCTTAGTCTTCCGGTACTTTCAGCTCAACCAGGGTGGCGCCCCAGCCGCTGCGGTCGCCCGCCAGGCTGTAATTGCGCACATGCGGGCTGCGCTCCAGCAGGGCATGTACGCCGCGGCGAAGCGCCCCTGTGCCCTTGCCGTGGATGATGCGCAGGCGGTAGATGCCGCGCTCCCGGCAGGCGTCGATGTATTCGGGGATCAGGCTTCCCAGCTCCTCCGGACGGAAGTGGTGGAGGTCCAGGCTGCCGTCAATGGGATATTCTCGGGGTTCGTCCATCGCTGACTACGGCTCCGTCCACCAACACGCGGGTGACGTGTGTGGTGTATTCGAAGGGATCGCCGTCGTAGAGCACGAGGTCGGCGTCCTTGCCGGGTGCCAGGGAGCCCACCCGGTCGGCGATGCCCAGAATCTCGGCGGCGTCGATGGTCAGGGCCCGCAGGGCGGCCTCGCGGGACAGCCCGTTGGCCGCGGCAATGGCGGCCTCGAAGAGGACGATACGCGTCTTGGGCACGTAACCCTCATAGCCGCTCTGGAAGGCGAAGGTAATGCCCGCCTCGGCAAGTTTTCCGGCGGTTTCGAAGCTGGCGTTGCGCGTAGAGCCGCCGGTGCGCACCTTGGTGGGGTGAACAAAGACGGGCACGTCCGCATCGCGGATATGGTCCATTACCAGGTAGGCCTCGGCGGCCCCGTCGAGCACCATGGGAAAGCCGAATTCCTCCTGCAGGCGCAGGGCGGTCATGATATCGTGTGCGCGCTGCGCGGTGATCATGGCGGTGACCTTGCCTTCCAGGATGTCGGCCAGCACCTCCATGGTCAGGTCGCGGGAGGGGGGATCCTCGCTGTTGCGCTGCTCCAGGTACTCCTGCGCCTTAATAAACTGCTGCCGAAGCATGGACATGGCCTTGGCGCGGGTGCCGGGCGAGCTGAAAGCCCCCGAGATGTCGGATCCCAGTGTGAAGGCCACCATGGTGATTGAGTCAACCACCGCCTCCTCTACGGTGTTGTAGGGGGTCTTGGCGATCATGGTCTGGCCGCTGGCCAGCGCACCCGGCCCGTGGCCGGTATGCACGGTGGTCACGCCCATGTCGAGGACGTACTTGACCAGGTCCTCCCTGGCGTTGTAGGCGTCCAGGGCCCGCAGCTCGGGCTGCAGAGGGGAGGAGGTCTCCAGCTGGTCCTGGTCGGCGTCTACGTTGAAGATTCCCGCCAGTCCCACCACGGTGTGGGCGTCGATGAGTCCGGGGGTGACCACTTCGGCCTCGTGGACGGTCCAGCCTGAGGGAATGTTTACGGAGGAGGCGGGTCCCACCTCCTCGATCAGGCCGTCACGGATCAGCACCACCCCGTCCTCGATGGGGTCGCCATCCATGGTGTAGAGCGTGCCGGCGCGGACGGCGGTCTGGGCCTGCAGGGCCTGTCCGCCGGCCAGCAGGACCAGCAGCGACAGGCTAATGAGTTGTTTTAAACGTTTCATGGCGTCGGAAATTGATGGTAGAGTGTGCATGGATAGGGGTCAGTGTCCGTGGGAGTAGACATGCCCGCGGAAGACGTCGTAGCCTCCCGTGGCGTAGCCGCGCTGGTCGGGGTCGGAGCGGTCGAAGCGCTTGACGCCCTCCACCCAGGTCTGCTCCACATGGGTGTAGACGCTGAGGGGATCGCCCGAAAGCACGATGAAGTCGGCGTCTTTGCCGGCTTCCAGGGTGCCGGTGCGCCGGTCGATGTCCATCATCTTCGCCCCGGCGATGGTCATGGCCTCCAGGGCTTTATCGCGGCTCATGCCGGCGCGCACGCCGAAAGCGGCCGAGCGCAGGAAGAGGCGCGAGTCGGTGATGCCGTCGTCGGTGTGGTAGGCCGTCAGCACGCCTGCGTTCTCGAGGGCGGGTCCGTTGTCGTAGGAGATATCCACCGCCTCCAGCTTTCCGCCGGGAGAGTCCAGGGTGATGATGGAAGCGGGCACACCCGCCTCGGCAATTTCGTCGGCCACCTTCCACGCCTCGCTGACGTGCTGCAGCACCAGGCGGTAGCCGAACTCCTGGGAGAGGCGGATGGCGGTGAGGATGTCGTCGTGGCGGTGGGTGTGGTTGTGCACAATACGCTCGCCGTTGAGCACCTCCAGGAGGGTCTCCATGCCCAGGTCGCGCGTGGGCATGTCCTCGGGGCTTTCGGCGGCCTCCTTCTTGCGCTTGTACTCCTGCGCCTGCAGGAAGAGCTCGCGCACCATGGCGGCCGATTTGGCCCGCGTACCCGGACCGCTGCCGCCCAGCGGATTGGTGCCGTTGGCCATTTTGAGTCCCCCGGCCACCTCGGTCATGGGATCATCCACGAAAAGCATGCCCTCAATGGTGTCCGATTTCCGAAGTTTCAGGTAGACGGTGCGCCCGCTCATCAGGTGGCCCGAACCGGGCATCACGTTCACGGAGGTGATGCCGCCGGCCAGCGCCTTGTAGAAGCTGTCGGAGTTGGGATCGATGGCGTCCAGGATGCGCACGTCGGGATGCAGGGAGGCCGAACCGTCTCCGCCGTCCCCCTCGCCGATGTGCGAATGGGTGTCGACCAGTCCGGGCATGATCACCTTGCCGCTCATGTCGTGCACCTGTGCGCCGGAGGGCACCGATACGGAGCCCTCCGCGCCCACGGCCACGATGGCGCCGTCCTGCACGACCAGGGTGCCGCTGGGGATGACCTCCCCGGCGATGGGAATGATGCGCGCGCCCTGGAAGACCTGGGCCTGCTGCTGCGAGGAGGCCTCGCCCGGGACCAAAAGGAGTCCCGTGAGCAGCGCCAGGCTGAATACGAGTAGTTTTTTCATAGTAATGCCGATTGTGTTGGCGATTGCATGTATGAACCTTCGAAGACAGTGGAGGCCGCCCGGCGTACCTGTGCCGGCCTAGGTATCCACCTTGTAGTCCACAAAATACCGCTCCTCAATGACGGAGTTGATAAAATCCACCGCCTTCTTGTGGTGGGCGTTGCGGGTGTACATGGTGTAATCCAGCTCGGTCTCAAAATCGGAGATCAGCACGACGTCAAAGGCGGTACCGGGCTCTTCGTCCTCCTCGTTTTCGGTGATGTTGATGCCCACCTCCACGTTTTTGATCTCGTCGATGGTGGTCTTCAGTCCCTCCAGGATGAGTTTCATTTTTTCCGCGTTCTTTTGCCGGGAGGCGCCTTCCGCCTCCTCCTTCAGTTTCCACATTACAACGTGCCGAATCATGCTACACTCCTGGTTTTGAGGTTCGTTTGTAGGACGTCTGGTAATCTGTCGATTGGCAGGGGATTTTGCAAGCCGCCCCGCGTGCTACCGGGGCCGGGTGGCGAAGGCCAGGTCATCCCGGTCGATTTCGACGCCGGTGTGGTCCAGCACCTCCCCGTGGTACTGCCTTGCGGCATAGAGAAAGTATTTGGCCTCCTCCCGGTCGCGGTCCTTGTACCAGCGGTAGGAATCCACGTAGCCCATGGCCACCGAGAGGGAGTCCGATCGCGAGAGCGTTTCCCCGGCTCCCTCCGGCAGGGGCACCGTGAGAGAGGTGCCCGCATAGATGAGGTCGGGATGGTCGATGCCTCCCGTATTGGTGCCGTAGATCCAGGGCCACAGGTAGGGATCGCCGTATTCCCGGCGGGCCATGCTCCAGAGGGTCTGTCCATCGTCCTACCTGCCGGCTGACGGTCTCGTTGTCGCCTGTGATCTCATTGAGGGCCTCTTCCGATTTGCCGGCGGGGGCGGGGGATTCGCCGGTCTCTTCCACCTGGGTCACGGAGGGGGAGGCGGGCTCCTCGAAAACCTGGTCGAATACCTCCGAGCTGAGCATCCAGGTGGCCGCCACGATCACCATAAGCACAAAGGCGGCCGCAACGATCAGGGGCCAGTTGGCGTCGGAGCGCCTGTGCCGGCGGCTCTTGCGGAAGCCGAAGCGGTCTTCTTCTGCTTCGCCGTCCTTCTCTATTCGAGAGGAAGAGGCCGGAGGATCAAAATCTTCTTGTTTCTTGCTGCTATCTCCCTGGCCGCCAGAGTCTTTAGACTGGTCAGTATCGTTCATTTCAGGCGCATATTCCACCACCGAGCTTGGCGCGGGACGGGCCTCATCGCCGCTCCCGCCGTCCGGTCCCCGGCCGCCGGACCGGGTGGGAGGGGCGGTGGGAATAAAGTCGGACTGCCGGGAGGTGGTATCCTCCTCCGGCTCATCATCGTCCAGCAGCTCCGGCTCGCGGTGGGCGTAGGGTGCGTTGACACGCTCTCGCAGCTCCTTGTAGGCTGTGAAGGTCACGCGGTTGTGGGCCGGAATGGTCATGGGCTCCCCGGTCTGGGGATTGTAGCCCTCGCGCTCGTCCACTTCCCTGAGCCCGAATTTGCCCAAGCCCGCAATATTCACCTTGCGGTCCTCCTCCAGTCCCCGGTGGATCACCGACACCAGTCCCTTCATGAAGTCGTGCGTGAACTGCTTGGAGCGGTCGGTCTCCTCGGACATGGCGTCGATCAGCTCCTGGAATGTTACTTTTTCGCTCATGACGTCTCCTCCAGCTCTTTCATTTCCTCCTTGAGGCCTTTGCTGGGCGAAAATCTGACCACCCGCTTGGGCGGGAGCCTCATGTAGGATTCGTGATGGGGATTGTAGGAGCGGCGGGCATCCCGCGTGTGCGTCTCGAAGGTTCCCAGTTCGGGTATGCTGTAGCCCCGGCCTTCGGAGAGATTCCTTTTCAGGGTCTCCACGGCGGTATCCAGCAGACGTCGCGTTTCGGCCTTGCTCAGGTCCCGGCTTTCCGCCAGGGCTTCTACCACGTCACGGGTGTTCATAACCGAAGGTTTGGGTTCCAATGGGCAGGGATCATACTATTTAAGAAAAAAACGGTAAAAAGCTAAGCGGGAATTGGAAAGCCTCTTGTGCGGATTCGATATAAATTAGCGCCTCTTCCCGCGCAGTTGAAACGATAAGCCACCGTAATACTATTGAGTGTAGTGGATGGAACCCTTCAATCACTAACCTAATGCTGTCAAAGAACTTATGAGTCAACCGCTGAACGTAACCCAGAAACTGATCAAGAGCCACCTGGTGGAAGGAACCATGGAGCCGGGTGAGGAGATCGGCCTGAAAATCGACCAGACCCTTACCCAGGACGCTACGGGCACCATGGTGATGCTCGAGCTGGAAGCCATGGAGCTGGATGAGGCGCAGACCGAGATGTCCTGCCAGTATGTGGACCACAACCTTCTGCAGACCGATTTCAAGAATCCTGACGATCACGTCTTCCTGCGTTCGGCGGCCGAACGGTTCGGCATGTGGTTCAGCCGACCGGGCAACGGGGTAAGCCATCCCATCGAAACCGAACGCTTCGCCATTCCCGGCAAGACCCTGGCGGGTTCCGACAGCCACACCCCCGCCTCCGGCTGCATGGGCATGCTGGCCATCGGCGCGGGGGGACTCGACGTGGCCTTCGCCATTGCCGGCGAGCCCATGTTCATCAAGATGCCCAAGGTGCTGGGCGTGGAGCTGAAGGGCGAGCTGCCCGACTGGACCAGCGCCAAGGACGTGGTGCTGGAGATGCTGCGCCGCTACGACGTGGACGGCGCCACAGGCTACGTGATCGAGTATTTCGGGGAGGGCCTGAAGAACCTGGACACCATGGACCGCCACGTCATCGCCAACATGGGCACCGAAATGGGGGCCACCACCACGGTCTTCCCGGCCGACGAGGAGATCCGCCGCTTCATGCGGGGACAGCGCCGCGAGGAGGAATTCGTGGAGCTTCTGGCCGACGAGGGCGCCGAATACGACGCCTACGAGGAGCTGGTGCTGGACGAGGTGGAGCCGCTGATTGCCCTGCCCAGCAGTCCCGGCAACGTGGTTCCCGTGCGCGAGGTGGAAGGCAAACCCATCTACCAGTCCTATGTGGGCTCCTCCGCCAACCCGGGCTACCGCGACTTCTGGATGGCCTCGGAAATTGTCAAGGGCCGGACGGTGCACGAGGACGTCTCCTGGGATGTCAATCCCACCTCACGGCAGATTATTGAGAATATGGTCAGCAACGGCGTCATGCTGCACCTGGTGCAGTCGGGCGCCCGCATTCACCAGGCCGGCTGCAACGGCTGCATCGGCATGGGACAGGCCCCGGCGAGCGGGCAGAACAGCCTGCGTACGGTGCCCCGCAATTTCCCCGACCGTTCGGGCACGCCCGAGGACTCCGTCTTCCTGGTGAGTCCCGAAACCGCGGCCGCTTCCGCCCTTACGGGCAAGATCACCGACCCGCGTGATCTGGAGGAGCTCTACGGCATGAGCTATCCGAAATTTCAGCCGCTGGACCATCCCATTGTCAACATGGACATGCTGCAGGCGCCCAAACCCAAAGAGGAGCGCGGGGAGATCAAGAAGGGGCCCAACATCTCCACCATGCCCGATTTCGACCAGCTGGAGGACTTCAAGGTGCCTGTGCTGCTCAAGATGGGCGACGACATCTCCACGGACGAGATTCTGCGCGCGGGCGCCGAGGTGCTGCCCTTCCGCAGCAACATCCCCGAGATCAGCAAGTTCACCCTCGACGTGGTGGACAAGAACTTCTACGACCGCGCCATGAAATCGCGTGATGAGCACGGGGGACACGTGGTGGTGGCCGGCGAGAACTACGCCCAGGGCTCCAGCCGTGAGCACGCCGCCATTGCGCCCCGCTACCTGGGCCAGCGGGCGGTCATTGCCAAGAGCTACGCCCGCATCGGCTGGCAGAACCTGGTCAACTTCGGCATTCCCCCGCTTGAGTTCACCCGCGATGAAGACTACGAGGACATCGACCAGGGTGACGTGCTGTCGGTGAGCGGCATCCGCGAGGCCATCGAGGAGGGCGACACGGTGACCCTGGTCAACGAGACCAAGGGCAACTCCTACGAACTGGCCCACACCCTCAGCGACCGCCAGAAAGAGGCGGTGCTGGCCGGCGGCGTGATCAACCGTTACAAGCTCAGGAAAAACGGCGCCTGATCGGCCGCTTCACCTGCCGGCGGTTTTCCCTTGGGGGCGAAGTGCGTATATTCGGTCCCGCACCGCCACTGCTAACCCGCCTGGAGCTCCGCCTTGCAAAAAACCTTCTGGGACCGTCTCGGTATAGGCCTGTCCGGCCTTTGCGCCATTCACTGCCTCCTCTTTCCCGTACTGGTGGCCCTGCTGCCGCTGGTGCCTTGGGCAGAATCCGTGCATGCGTGGACCCACCCGGTGCTTTTCCTGCTGATCGCACCCACCGTATGGCTGGCTCTCCGTGAGAAGCGTCCCGGGCGCCGTCCCATCGCCCTGCTGCTGTGCAGCGGACTGGCGGTCATCGCCCTAGCCTGGTTTCTGCACGACGTGGTGGGCATGTGGGGCGAGGCGATAATCACTCTGGCGGGCAGTGCGCTGCTGATACGGGGACACTGGCTTAACTACAGGGGCCACCGGGCCCGCGAACGTCACGGATGAGCGCTGCCGCCCGCCGTGTTATTCGGGCAGGCGCTGCAGGGCGTCGGCCAGCTGCAGGCAGACCTCATTGAGGCCCTCCTGCCAGCCGCTCCCTGCCTCCCTGCGTGTCATGATGGCGGAGGCCAGCGCACAGCCCCATGATAGGGTCACACCCGCACCCCCGTGGCCGTAGTTGTGGATAACCTTGTGGCCCAGCTGACGTCGCGAGGATAGCTCCAGTCCCCCGCTTTCCGGGTGCCCCAGGTAGCGGTAGCCCATGCGGGCGGAGCGCTCGGGAAAGCGGTCCAGATCGAGTCCCCATCCCCCCAGAATATCGCCGTTCAGTTCCAGGATGGAACGCGGCACCTGCAGCCCGTCCACCTCCACCGTATCTTCGGTGGAAGGCCCCTCAAAGGTGCCATCCCCGGCTAGTCGGCCTTCGATGCGACTGCCCCCGATCACCCACCCGTCGCGGCGGGGATAGAAATAGACGTCGCAGGCTTCGCCGGTGGGATCGGCATAGATGTCGGGCGCCGGAGTGTAGTTGTAGGAGAGGATGCGTCCCTCGGCGTCGCGGTGCAGCGGCGCACCGGGAAGGGTGAGCAGGTGCCCCAGTATTACGGGACGGCCCCGCTCCCCGGAAGCGTGGGCGGGGCGGCCGAAAAGTCCCGGACTCCAGACGCCCGTGGCGTTGACCAGGGTGTCCTGGGGGAGGTCACGCAGCCTCCGGCGATCGAGCTCGCGGCGGACCAGCCTGCCGCCGGACTGCCGGTAGGCGCGGCAGAGGGCGGGCATATAGCGCGGCCATTCGGTGAACCAGCAGTCGAAGACCCAGCCGTGCAGTCCGCCGGCACCTTTGCGTCGCGGCAGGCGGGGATCGTCGGCTTCCACTGTTTCCGGCCGGTCGAGCAGGGAGACATAGCCGGGCATCTCCCGGGGTTCTTCAAATATCTCGTAGTGTCGGTGGCGGACCACCCCGGGGAAGCCGCGGCCGGCCAGTCGTGCAAATATCTTCTGCGTGGCGGTGAACAGCGGCTTCAGCCGTCCCCCCGCCTTGATGGAGTGGGGAATAGCCGAGGCGGCGGGATAGAGGCTGGCAAAACGGGGATCGCCGGGCGTTTCGCCGGCATGCTCCCCGCATCCCGGCACCAGGTCGCGGGTGTAGCAGGTGGTGGGAAAGCCCAGCAGCTGCAAGGTAAGGGCGGTGGTGAGTCCGGTGACGCCCCCGCCCACTACGGCTATCTGCTTGTTGAACATGGGCTGCATCAATGAGTTGCGGGCTTTCAGCGTTCCGGCGAGGCGCCGTCCGGACTCACCAGGGCAGGTGGTCCAGGTCCACATTTCCCCCGGAGATGATAATTCCCACCGTGGCGCCCTCCGCCTCCACATGGCCGCCCAGCAAGGCCGCCACAGGGACGGCCGAGGAGGGCTCGATGATGATTTTCATGCGTTCCCAGACATATCGCATGGCCTCTCGGATCTCCTCCTCGGAGACGGTGACCATGTCGTGCAGGTGGCGCTGCATGCAGGCGAAGGGCAGCTCGCCCAGGGAGGTGCGCAGCCCGTCGGCGATGGTGTCGGGGTTTTCCACGGGCTGAAGCCGCCCGTCGCGGAACGAACGGAAGGCGTCGTCTGCCCGCTCGGGCTCGCATCCGACCACGCGGGCCGAGGGGGCCATGCCGGCCGCGGTGACGGCCGTCCCGCTTATCAGTCCCCCGCCCCCCACGGGGGCCAGGATAAGATCCAGGGGAGGGGCGTCCTCCACCATTTCCAGAGCGGACGTGCCTTGTCCGGCAATAATGCGCGGGTCGTTGTAGGGATGGATGAAGGCGGCCCCGGTCTGCTCCACCACTTTGAAGGGCGTCCTCGCGTCCCTGCTGGGTGGACTCGCAGAGGGTGATCCGGGCCCCGTAGCCCTCCACGGCGCGCCTCTTCACGCCCGGGGCATTTTCTGGCATGACAATGTGGGCGGAAATGCCTTTCATGCGCGCAGCCAGGGCTACCGCCTGGGCGTGATTGCCTGAGGAGTGGGTGGCCACGCCCCCGCGGGCCTGCCCCTCTTCCATGGAGAAGATGGCGTTGGAGGCCCCGCGGAACTTGAAGGCTCCCACCTTCTGGAAGTTCTCGCATTTGAGCAGCACACGTGCGCCGGTCCGCTCGTCCAGCTGGCTGCTGCTGAGCAGGGGCGTGCGGTGGAGGTAGGGTGCGATCAGGCTGTGCGCCCTGTGGATGTCCTCAAGATCCGGTACGGACTGCGAATGGGGATCGGTCATGGTCGTGTCTGAATTCAAAGGCCAATGGAGTCGAGTATACCGCTTAGCAGGGATTTCCACCAGTAGTTGAATACGGACTTCTCCTCCAGGCGCTCGAAATTCACTTCGCCGCGCCGCAGGGGCGCCTCGTGGTTGTTTGCTCGGACGAGCAGTGTGTTGACCAGCAGGGATTTCAGCGCCCGGCCCTCCGCGGCATCGGGATGGGCCCGGTCCATCACCTCCACCGAAAGTCCCTCGTAGTCCATGACCACCTCCCCGGAAGACCGCTGCCGGTCGAGCGTCATGTTGAAGTCCAGGCGGTGCAGGGTGCCGGAGTGCACCCGCACAAAGGCCAGGCGCTGCATCTGGGGATTGAAGGCTTCCATAGCCAGGGCGCCGACGCTGCCGTGCAGGCGGTGCGAAGCCTGCTCCGAATCGACGGGGAAGTGGGCGCTCGCCTCAACGGGGGCGACCCCCATGAATCGTGCGCTGAGGTCGAGGACCAGGTCGGCCGGCGAGAGGGTGGAGAGGGCTCCACCCCGCGCCTCCACCTGCGTAAATCGGATGCGGCCCGGCACGTCCACCAGGTTCCTGTGCTCGGCATAGGAGATCTCTTCGGCGCTGACGTAGAGGGAATCCACCTCCAGGGGAATTCCCAGGTGGCGAAGACGCGTGGCCGGAAGGGGTTTCACCCGGGGCTGCCCGCCCGGCAGGCGCTTGTCGCGAAGCACCTCCAGGCGCATGCCGTCGATGCGCAGGATGCGGGCGCGCAGGCCTTCGCCCGAAACAAGCGCGGGCTGGTCCACCTCCTGCAATTCCAGGCGGGGAAGCAGCAGGTCAATACGGTCGGTTTCAACACCCACGCGCCGGGCGAACTCCCCTTCGTCGAAGCGGGGCACCAGTCGCAGGGAGTCGGCGCGGAAGACGCCTTCGGAGGTGGCGTAGCGCAGGGAGGCTGCCGCCAGCCGGTAGGGCTGTCCGGGCGGCTCCCAGCGCAGGGAAGTGCAGGAGAGAGTGAGCGTGCGTCCCTTCAGCAGGTCGGCCGGGGAGGCGGAGGCGGCGCCCGCCAGATCGGCCGGGCCGATGCCCGCCAGGCGAATGCGTCCACAGTGCAGCCAGAGCTGCCGCAGCGGATCGTCCGTGAAGGCGGAGAAGTCGGGCAACATGCGCGCGGAGTCCTCCGCGTCGGAGGTGGAAGGGGCGGCCGCCGTGTCGGGGCGCAGGGAGAGGTTGCGGATTTCCACCGCACCCCCTGCCAGGTCCACCTCCACGCGCAGGGCCTCGCGGTCTACCGTCGTGCCCTCACCCAGCAACGCATCCAGCTCGTCGGCCAGGCGCTCCCGGAGCATGGGCTCGACCACCGCGGTATTTACCACCCAGGCGGCCAGCGCCAGGAAGAGAAGGAGAGCGAGCAGTCCGCCCAGCCAGGTACGAATGCGGCCGGCGGTGGATTTTTTTGGGTTGTCGGATGGCGTCATGGTGCACGAAATTACCGCAGTTTGGGAATCAATACCAAATAAGTTGCATGCAAGAGCATGCGCCCGGTCCGCGGCCCGTGGCCCTACCAGTCGAGGCCGGGCTGGGTGATCTCGTAGTTTTTCTCCTGCTTGGCCTGTTCGACCATGCGCGCCACATCCTCCAGCAGCTGCTTCGCATCGTAGACGATGCCGTCCTTGATGGTGTATTTGACGCCCCCGTGGCGCACGGGCTCGTTCTGGTCGTTCACCATGATGGCGCCCGTGCCGTAGAGCACCTTCAGGTTCTGCAGCGGGTTAGCGTCCACCAGCACCATGTCGGCCAGCTTGCCCACCTCAATGGTGCCCGTTCGGTCGGCAATGCCCAGCGACTCCGCGCCCTTGATGGAGGCCGACTGGAAGATCTCCAGCGGGTGGAAGCCCGCCTCGCGGAAGAGCTCCATCTCCTGGATGTAGCCGAAGCCGTAGAGCTTGTAGATGTAGCCGGCGTCGGAGCCGAGGGTGACCCGCCCGCCGCGGTTCTTGTACTCGTTGATGAATTCCATCCAGAGTTCGTAGTTCTTTTTCCAGGCCACCTCCTGCTCGGTGCCCCAGTTGAGCCAGTAGGAGCCGTGGGAGATGCGACTGGGCTTGAAGAACTCCCAGAGCGAGGGAAGGGTATATTTTTCGTGCCACTCGGCGCGGCGCTGGGCCGACAGGTCACGGCTCGCCTCGTAGATGGTAAAGGTGGGATTGATGGAGAAATCGAGCTCCAGCATTTCGTTCATCACCTCGTTCCAACGGTCGCTGTAGGGTTCGGCGGCCTGCTTCCAGAGGCGTCCTGCCTCCTCGAAGCGGTGCTGTTCGTTGTTGTAGTTGTAGTCCAGCGGGTAGTCCTGGATGATATGGTCGGTGAACATGGACTCGGGCAGCCCGTACCAGTGGGTCATGCTGGTGAGTCCCAGCCGGGCCGATTCCAGGGCGTTGGTGGTCACCACGCGGGTCTGCGCGTGATGGGTCATCGTTTCGAGTCCCAGCCGGTTTGCCTCGTCAATGGCGGCGGCGTAGACCTCGCGCGGCGCTCCGAAGAACTTGATGCCGTCGGCGCCCCGGTCGTGGATCATGTTCACCCACCGGCGCGCGCCCTCGGCGGTGGTGATGGGTCCGTCGTGTCCCATGCCGAAGGCAATGTAGGCGTAGATGTGCGGGGCGGTGATTTCGTTGGCGGCACTGCGCTCCTTGTGGCGCAGGGTCCACTCCATGCCGTTGCCGGAGGCAGGCTCGCGGATGGTAGTGATGCCGTGCGCCATCCAGAGCTTGTAGACGTACTCGGCCGGGGTGCCCTGCGCCGAACCGCCGGTGTGGGCGTGCATGTCAATGAAGCCCGGCAGCAGGTACATGCCGGAGGCGTCGATTTCGCGGGTGTCGGGACCCGCCTCGGGCCGGCCGCTCTCATCAATGGGCACGCCGGGGTAGCCCACCGACTGTACGGCGGCGATGCGGTTGCCCTCCACCACCACGTCTACGGGTCCCATAGGCGGAGAGCCCGTGCCGTCGACGAGGGTGACGCCGCGAATGATCAGGCGGTCGTAGGGACCCTCGCCGCGCTGGCGGTCGGGGGCATCGGGTACCTGGGCCTGGGCTGCGGTGAATAGTCCGGTGCAGAGCAGCAGGGCGAGGGAGGCGATAAAGGTGCGCATGGATAAGGGAGATTAGGATAAAAAGTGGAGGCGTCCGGGACCGGTTCCCGGCATCGCCCTGAAAATCGTAAACGCTTGGGGAAATAGCCAACGCAGGCTGCACCGCTTGCGGGGCCGCGTTTACAAGAGGAGGACGCCCTCGTGCTGCAGAAGCCATCGTTTGCGTTCCACCCCACCGACATAACCAGTCAGCCGGTTGCCGGTACCGATAACCCGGTGGCAGGGCACCACGATGGGGAGGGAGTTGCTGCCGTTGGCCGCCCCTACGGCGCGTACCTTGGCGAGGTCGCCCATACGAGATGCCAGCTCGCCGTAGGAGACGGTCCAGCCGAAGGGTATGTCGAGCAGTAGCTGCCATACCTGACGCTGGAAATCGGTGCCGGCGAGATGAAGGGGCAGATTGAATGCGGTGCGCCTGCCTTCGAAATACTCCTCCAGCTGTCCGGCCGCCCTGCGGAGCACCGGCGCAGGATCCCCGGCCCGATCTTCCCGGCTTTGCTCAACGCCGGCGCCGCGCACATCTCGCACATTATCGGCTTCGCCGCCGGGGTAGCGAATGGCGGCAAGCCGGCCGTCACGGGACTCCAGGGTTAATTTTCCAAGTGGGCTATCTATATGGTAAACATCCATTTAGGGTATTGTTATGTTGGTACTTCAAAAGAAAATAAATTTTTTTGTAACAATGGGCCAACGAAACACTCTTGATAATACACAGAGAAGAACTCAACCAACTTCTCTCTAGATCCTAACAACCTAGTTAGTCAACTAGTCACTCCTAAATGCTGAAACCTAAAGCATTAAAATGCCGGGATGGATAATCCCGGCATTTTTTTTAGAGTCTTCTCCATTGCCTATCCTCCTGAAGAATCGCCCGTCCCTTACTCCCGTATCAACAGCATCGCCACAAAAACAAAGAGCAGGGCGGCGCCCGCCGAGGCGTAAAAAGTGCCTTCCAGGCTGAAGAGCCCGTAGATCAGTCCCAGCAGAAAGGGACCGAGGGCCTGACCCCCGCGTAGCACCATCCAGTTCACCGACAGGAAGGCGGCACGATACCGGGTGGGGGCCTGGTGGGTCAGCAGGTTGAGTATGCTTGGAATGTTGATACCCTGGGCCAGTCCAAAAAACATGATGGGAAGTGTCAGCATCCAGGCTTCCTCCATGAAGGGAATGGAGAGGAAGACCCCCAGGTAGATTACGGCGGCTGCCAGTATGAGCCGGTCTTCGGCGAAGCGCCGGGTCAGGCGGCCCAGCTGCGAGGAGGTGACGGCTGTGACCACGGAGGAGCCCGATAGGAAGAGTCCAATAGCAAGGGAGGAGAGCCCGAACCGCTCGTCGAGCAGGATGGGCAGGAAGGTAAGGTAGCCCCCGTAGAGCATGATGAAGGTAAGAAAGTTGGCCGAGAAGAGTCCCAGTACCTTTGTCGACTGCAGGCTGCGCCATACCTCTGACAGGTAGTCTCCCATCCGTTCCCCGTTGCTCGGCTCGGGATTGTCCAGGTAGCGGAGCACGACCAGTCCCACAGGAATGGCCAGCAGGGGCAGGAAGAAGGGGAAATACCAACCCAGCAGGGCGAGTCCACCGCCGATGGCCGGGTAGGAGGCGGTGCCCAGGCTCAGAACGCTGCCGTTGTAGCCCATGGCGGTAGCCCGGCGATTGCCCTCGTAGAGGTCGCCGATGAGCGTCACGTTGAGAGCGCCAAGGGTGGCTCCGCCTACGCCCTGCAGGAAGCGTAGAGCCAGTAGCGTGGTGAAGTCGGCAGCGAAGGCGCATGCGGTGCCTGCCATTCCGAAGAGCAGCAGGGAGGGCACCAGGATGGGTTTGCGTCCCCAGCGGTCGGCCAGCACCCCGAGCACCGGCGTGAGCACGATGCCCGGAAGGGTGAAAGCGGTGATCAGCAGCCCGATCTGCTCATTGGAGACTTCAAGCACACGCGCCATCTTGGGTAGGGCCGGCGCGATGCTGGCCACCCCCATCACCGCCGACAGGGTAATGCCGAAGATGAGATAGAGGTTGAGGTCCTGTAGGAGGGACGGTTTTTGGCCAGGCTCAGGCTTCAGCGGAGGCGGACTGCGGATCTTCGGATTTCTTGTTGCGCGCCAGGTTGATAACCGAAACAACCGCGAAGATCATTCCAAGCATGGCCACAATGGAGGAACCGGCCGGAAAGTCGAAGTTGTAGGAGAAATTTAGTCCCAGGAAGCCTCCCAGCACGCTGATCAGCAGGGCGTTGACGATCACCCATGTGGTGTTGCGGGTGAGCATCATGCCGCAGACCGAGGGGATGATCAGGTAGGCGAAGACGGGAATGACGCCGCCGATTTCCACAGCGAATACTATGGCCAGTCCAATGGAGATGTAGAAGAGGAAATTCCAGAGGTTAAAAATGCCCACCTCCTCGTCCTCCTCCCGTTCGAAACGCTCGGTCAGGCGGAAAAACTGTTTGCGGAAGACCGCCTGGAGGATTCCAAGTACCCCGAAGACGCCCAGCAGCGTGTAGATCTCTTCCAGGTTTACAGCCAGGATATTTCCGAAGAGCACCTCCTGCACGGCCGAGTCGCCGTGGGCCGCCTTGGAAATGAGCAGCACCGTCACGGCTGAGGCGATGGCGTAAATAATGCCGATGATGGCCTCCTGTTTCAGGCGGTGGTCCCTGATCTTGATAAGTGACAGCAGGAAGGCTCCCACAATGGTGGCCGCAATGGGAATCCAGGTCTCGCCCAGACCCGCAAAGGCTGCCACGGCCACACCCAGCGAGGAGATCTGTCCCAGCGCCAGATCCACAAATACAATACCGCGCCGGACCACGTGCACCCCGAAGTAGGCAAGCAGAAGTCCGGTGATGACGGCCGCGATGAAAGCATAGGTCATGAAGGTCAAACTGAACATCTCAAACATGGGGTATACCTCGTACTTGGTTGAATAAAGGGTGCGCTTCTTTTGGAATCACTGCTGCGCCTGTTCGAGGGCCTCCACCAGCTTCCCGATATTGTAGTCGAAGAGGTCGAAGTAGTCTTCTATCTCCTCGTAGCCGCCCGTCATGGTCGAGAGCTGGACCAGCTGCGTGTCGGTGTTGCGCATCACCACCTGGGGCGAGTCGTTGCTGAAATAGGGGGAGTTGATGATCACGTTGATGTTGCGGGAGTTGACCAGCTCAATGATCTTGACCAGCTGGGAGGGGGTGGGCGGAATGCCGGGCTTGGGTTCCAGGAAGCCCGCGATCTCCAGTCCGAAGCGCTCCTCGAAGTAGACCCACTCGTTGTGATAGGCGATGATCTCGGTGCCCTGGTAGGGCGCCATCATGGACTGCCACTCCTTCATTTTCTCGTCTATGCGCTGCTTGAAATCCTCCAGGTTGGCGGCGTAGTCAGCCTCGTTGTCCGGGTCGATCTCCGCCAGGGTATTGTAGATGTTCTCGGCCACCTGCTTGCCGCGGATGGGGTCAAGCCAATAGTGAGGATTTCCATAGATGTGGATGTCGCCCTCGTCGCGGCTCACCTGGTCGGGCACCTGCTTGAGCTCGATACCCTCGGAGGCGTCCAGGTAGCCGGCGCTTCCGCGCTGGATATCGGCATTACGGGAGCTCTCCAGCAGGGATGGAGCCCAGCCGACCTCCAGGTCGAGTCCCACCTGCACGAACATGTCCGCCCGCGTGAGACGCACGATAAAGCTGGGCTTTGGATCGACGAAGTGGGGGTTTTGGTAGCCCTTGCCGATGGAGAAGACATCCACATGCTCGCCTCCCACATGGCGTGTGATGCTGGCAAGGTCGGGAAGGGTGGTGACCACGCGCAGCTGCGCCTGCGTGAGTCCGGCGCCTGCCGTCAGGAAGAGTAGCAGGGTGATCAGGCTGTTTCTGAGGAGATTGCGAAGTTTCATAAGAGGATCCTGGTTGTACTGAAAAAGGGTTTACGACGGGATGTGGTATGCTACCCGTTGTAGGCAACTGAACGGCCGCTAGTATTCATGGGCCCCGTGGGAACCTATGACAAAGACCCAGCGGAAGAGTCCGGAGAAGGCAGTGTCGCCGAAGTTGTTTTCTGTGGAGATACGGGGCCCAATTTCCAGCTTCTGGAATTCGGTGGCGTACCATCCCAGGTAGGCCGAGACGGCCTGCTCGGCCATGGCCGGGTTCTGCGGATTCTCCCCGTAGCTGTACATGCCGGTCAGATGCCATCGGCGTCCCAGCTGGTACCTGATCCAGGTGTACATGCCCCAGGCGTTCTCGTTGAGGTCCGGCTCAACGACCAGGTCGTTGTCCGGCTGCGGGCGCTCCAGGCGGCTGAAGAAGAATTCGGCCTGCCACTCGAAGGATTTGTAGGTGTTCATGCGCACCGGTTTCCAGATGTAGGTCAGGTTGACCCCGCCAAGCCGGGATCGCCCCCCGAACTCGTTATCGCCAACCGCGCCCGAGAAACCCAGCTCAAAGGTGGCGTTTTCGGTTAGAGACCAGAAGTTTTTCAGGTGGGCCGTCAGCTTGGGGTCGTTCTCCTCGCTGTAGGCGAAAAGGGGGGAATTCCCGGGGCCCCGCGTCACGTCTACAATCAGCTCCTGGTAGAAGCTCTGATTGGGAATAAGCCAGCTCAGCGAGGCGCCCTGGTCGATCATCGCCTCGCCCATAAAAGACTCATAGGCCACGGGCACGTCAATGACAGGAAGGGCGTGGCGGTGTGTGAGGTTCATGCGGCCGAACTGCTGGCGGAATTTGCCCACTTTGAGTTGCAGGTTGAGAGGCAGGCTGAGTGTGCGCAGGTAGGCCTCCTCCAGGTGCAGGTGTAGGTCGCCTCCTTCGCCCTCCAGCACCGGGAAGAATTCGGCCCGTGCGTAGGGATCGATGACCGAGCTGAAGTTGATTTCCATGCTGTTGACGTAGGCGTCCCAGTTCCGCTCACCCTCGCTGTGATAGCGGGTCTGGAAATCGCCGATAACGCTGATATCGGGGTTGGTGGTGGCGGTGGCACTGCGCCCTGACTGGCCCGACTGACCGGAGGCCTGCGTGTCATTTTCCTGGCTGTTCATCTGCTGCTGAATGGACTGCAGCAGGGTGTCGGTTTGGGTGGAGTCCTGGGCTTGAACAGGCTGGGCGAGGCAGAAAAGAAGAATTCCTGCGGTGCATACGGATAAAAAACGGTTGGATAACATCGTATAGGCGTGTAAAGTTAGTGAAAGGGCAATGGACATACGGATGGAATCGGGGACGGGGGATGATGGGCCGTTTGTCTAGACGGTGACAGGCGGAGACCTGGCAGGCGGGAGGCAAACCGGGGATACGACAGCTGAGCGATCAATGGCGGGCGGCTGCCACGCGGAAACGGCGAAGGGGATTGGGGTAGATCCGACCGATGGCCGGTCCATCTTGGAAATCTTGGCGCAAATGGGGCAGAGGTCGGTGTCTACGGTCAGGCATTGTCCCGTATCGACGCCCTTGGAAGGGTGGTGCCAGCTCAGGTGGTCATGGGAGTGGAGCGTGGAGGCGGACAGCAGAATCCCCATGGAAAGTATGAAGATCGGTACGACATATGTTCGTAGACCGTCATTAAACATGAAACCACCTGCTCCAAGGTATTGGTCTTAGACCTGGACCGCAAGAAGGCTGCAGGTTCGGAAATGCAGTCTCCTTTTAAAAATAGACGCGATAGAGCAGGGAAACGTTCCGGCCAGGCTCAGGCACCAGCTCCTTGATGCGCGAAAGGTGGCTATGGTAGGCGGTGTTGAGCAGGTTGTCCACATCTAAAGAAAGGGCATGCAGCAGACCGCTGGTATCAAACAGGTACTGAAGCGAGCCTCCGACGAGCAAGTAGCCGTCCGTCGCTGTTTCAAATTCTCCCGTCCGGTCCTGCCGGTTTGCCACATCCGTGCGCAGTGCTGCCTGGAAACCACCCGCAGCATACCTCAGCTCCAGCGATCCCTTCAGGGGGGGGATCATGGGCAGGGGGGTCCAATGCTCGTTTCCCCCGTGCGGTTCCCCGGCCGCGTCCGCCTCCCTGCGGGCGAAGGTATAGCCGGCAGAGGCTCTCAAGGCCAGCCGAGGTGAGAGGGGGGTTTCAAAACCAAACTCGGCACCGGTAAAGCGTGCAGGAACCCCCGTAAACTGATAGACGTCAAGCGTGGGGAAGCGACTGCTTTGCCTGCCGGTGTTGCGTGGGTAGATATAGTTGGGAAAGCGGTTATGGTAGAGGCTAAGGTCAGCGCTTGTCGCATTCATCTCGTAACGCAGGAAGAGCTCACTTCCCATCCCCCGTTCCGCCTCCAGGTCCGGATTCCCGACTTCGAAGGAATAAGAGGCCAGGTGCGGGCCTTCGGAGTAGAGCTCTTCCTGGGACGGGGCCCGGAAGGAGTGCATGAATACGCCGCCAAGCTGCCAGTGGTCGGCGGCATGCCAGGTGAGCGATAGCGAGCTGGCCAGCGCGGCAAAGCTTCTCGAACGGATGTGTCCAATGGCAGAACCGGTATTCTCCTCTTCGGGATAGGTGTGCACGTAATCGGCCCTCAGGCCGGCGTCCCAGTGCAGGGAACCGGTCCGGGCTGTTTCGATCCAGTAGGCCGACAGTGCGGAGGAGACGGAATTGGGAGTATTGGTCCCGTTAACTGCGTAGTCCCGCTGCTCTCCCCACAGGCCGATGCTGCCCTCCTCCAGAAGTCCGTGGCTGCCATGGCGAAGCTCGCCCGAGAAGTTCGTGGTCAGCAGCCCGAACTCCGTACCGATGCCGCCACCCGATTCGATTTCCCGGTGGTAATAGTTCTTATGGGATACGTTCCATTCCAGCGTATGGAAGAAGCGCTCATCCATGAACCGTTCTCCGCGTCCGTCCAGCTGCATCTTGTGCATCTCTATATGTACACCGTCGGGGTGTCCGCCATTGGGATCCGGAGGTATGCCGTAACGGGAGAGGTAGACGCTGCCCGCCCCTCCCGCATAGCCCCAGGGGCGGACCAGGCTGACACCCAGCGCATTACTGGAGGTCAGCAGCCCGGAATTGGACAGCGTGCCCTCCGGCGTGCGCACGTTGCTTGTGCCCCGCAGGTTGGCGTCGACCTGCACGGAGAAGTTGCCCAGCGGGAAACTTGCTTCCAGTCCGCTGGCCCGGCCCCGGTTGACGGTCTCCCCTTGTAGACTCAGGGTACCGAAAAAACCGTCCGGCAGCTCGGGACTGATCTGGTTGCGGACCACATTGACCACCCCGCCGATGGCGTTGGACCCGTAGGCGAGAGCTGAGGGTCCCCTGGCGATTTCGATCTGCTCGGCGGCCATGGGGTCGACCGTCACCGCATGGTCGGCCGACTGGGAAGAAACGTCGCCCGTCCGTTCCCCGTCCTGCAGGATAAGCAGGCGTTCTCCGCCGAGCCCCCGGAGTACGGGACGCGAGGGGGCGGAGCCCATGGAACGGGAGCTGAGCCCGGGCAGGTCCTCCATCGTCTCAGCGAGCGTGGCGCCCAGGTTCTTGCGGAGCTCGCTGCCGTAGAGCCGGCGGGAGGCATGGGCAATACCGGAACCCTCCGCCCGGCCCCGGTCCCCGGTGACCTCTACCGAACCGGCACTCAGGGGGGATACCTGCAGGGTAAGCTCTATTCGGAGCGTATCGGAATCTGGGATGTCCACCTGCCGGCTCTGGGTACGGTAGCCGATGCGGTAGGCGGTGAGGGTATAGCTTCCGGGAGGTACGTTCAGAATGCGGAAGGTGCCGTCGGCGCGGGCTGTAGCGGTCCTGCTGGCCTCCTCAAGGTGCAGGTAGACGAATCCCAGGGGTTCACCCGTGTCGCGGTCGAATACAATCCCCCGGATGTGGCCGGCAGTCTGAGATTCAGAAACGGCGGTATGCTGGCCTGCGGCCGGCCATGCAAAAAAGCATATCAGCAGAGCAAGGGTAAGCGATCGGTATATCATGGGAGATCTTCGGTAAGGAGTAATGGGAACTCCGGGTAAATAATGGGGGAGGGCTTGACCCTCCCCCGTGAAGATGTGTCTCAGGAGTTGACTTCGACCGGAATGTCGTCGGTGTCGAAATCGGAGTGATTGTTGTGGTAGAGACTGAACACAATGGAGGTGGTGCCGGCCGCTTCTCCGTGCACGTGGAAGCGCCATTTGCCGTCCTCGTCATGCTGCTCGACCTCAGCCACTGTGGGATCCTCCACATCGAAGTTCAGGGAGTATTCGGGCTCATCGGGCTGGAACTGGTCCCCGTCTTCCGACAGGAAAAAGATGGATATGAGGGCCGTTTCCTCGCCTTCGTTCAGCGTAATGCCGCCGGTCACCTGGCCGTTTTCGTAGCGTGCGATTTCCTCGCCGTTCAGCATGAGCACGGCGCCCACGGGTTCTTCGTGGTGCTCTTCCTCGCTGTCGGCAGGATTGGAACAGGCGGCAACGGTGGTAAGCAGCACAAGTACAGTAAGGGTAATGCGGTTATTGGTAGAGAATTTCATGGCTCAACTATATAGAGATTACGCCGGGCAGCCCTGGCCTTCTGGCCGGATGAACGGGCATAGAGGATTGTCAATGAAACCCGGCAGGGGGTAGTGGGAAATGCTATTGACCTGAGCCGAATGGAGGGGAGCGTCCTCTCAGGATAAGCTGGAAAGGTCCGCTGAGCTGGTGGGAATCAGCCAGCAGCGTGTGCTGGTTGTCGCTCCCGGGGAAGGGAACCGAAACAGAAGGGGGGAGCTGGACCTTCTGAATATAGGCGCAAATAGGGCAGTGCGAAAAATCCTTCTCGACACTGTGCTCGATGCCCGGGTGGTTGCTCTCGTGCACGCTGGCCTGTATGGCGCTGTGCGAGTGGACCGTGGACAGGCTGAGACTGAGGCTTATCAGCCCGATGAAAAGAAGGGATATGGCGGAATGCTGTTTGATCATGGGTCCGTTCGGAGCAACCCCAAGCTAGCTGATTTGCCGGGCATGCGCAAGTGTGCGAATGACCCTCATCAGCCGTCGGTGGAGGCCGTACCGGCGGCGTCGCTCCAGAGGCGCCAGCTCTCCCAGACCAGGCCAGCCGCCGCCAGGGCAATCAGCACCAAGCTTGCCAGGTAGCCGGTCGCAAATCCGGCCTGATAGGCGGCCGTTTCGCCCGCCTGGGCCGGGATACCCATGCCGTGCGAGAGCTTCGTGACCAGCTTGATGAGCAAAAGGAGCACAAGGGAGGGGTACAGGAAACGTTTCATGGTGTTATTTCTCTTGGACGGCATTCTGCCTTATAATATAGCTTCGCCAGATTCATTATCAACCGGCTATCCTATGACATCGACATACGACGTGGACGCACTGGTCATCGGCGGGGGAGCCGCTGGCCTTACCGCTGCCGGCATCGCCGCCAATTTCGGGGCACGCACGGCCCTGGTGGAGGCGGGCCGGCTGGGGGGAGACTGCACCTGGACAGGCTGCGTGCCCAGCAAGACCCTGCTTCATGCCGCCCGGAGCATCGAGCGCATGCGTGAGGCTGTCCGCAGCGGCTGGATCGAGCTGCAGGACGAGCCGCAGGTGCGTTTTGGAAAGATCGTGGACCACGTGCACCGGGTGCGCGAGGAGATCTACGAGGAGGCCGACCACCCCCGGCATTTTGAGGCCCTGGGCATCGAGGTGATCCGGGGAGAGGCGGCCTTTACGGGTCCGTATGCTGTGGAGATACGCACCCCGGAAGGGGAGGTGCGCTGCCTGAGCGCGCGCTACATCTTTATCTGCACCGGGTCGGAGCCCCTGCTCCCGCCCGTGGAAGGACTGGAGGCGGTGGATCCACTTACCAGCGACACCCTTTTTGAATCGCGGGAGTTGCCGGGGCGCCTGGCGGTAATCGGGGGCGGTCCCGTCGGCTGCGAGATGGCCCAGGCCTTCCGACGCCTGGGCTCGGAGGTAAGTCTGCTGGAACAGCAGGATGATATCCTTGCCGGGGACGACCCGGAGTTCTCCTCGGTACTGGCCCGCAGGCTGGCATCCGAAGGGGTGGACCTTCGCCGGGGCGCTGCGGTGGAAGGCGTGGCGCCCGGCCGTGAAGGGGAGGTCCTCCTGCGGCTCGAGGGAGGCGGGGAGCTGAAGGCCGACCGCCTGCTTGTGGCGGCGGGCCGTAGTGCCCGCACGAAGACCCTCAACCTGGAGGCCGCGGGGGTGGACTACGGACCGAAGGGCATAAAGGTAGGCGAGCGCTGCCGCACGAGCATATCCCATATCTACGCCTGCGGGGATGTGACCGGGGAGTACCAGTTTACCCACATGTCGGAGCATATGGCCAAGGTGGCGGTGACCCATGCGCTGCTGAAACTGCCCATGAAGATGGATCGCAAGCACGTGCCGCATGTAACCTTCACCGAGCCGGAGGTGGGACAGGTGGGTCCCACCGAGGCGGAGCTGCTGCGCCGGGGCGAGACCTTTGAAGTCTACCGATTCCCCTACTCGAAAGTAGACCGCGCCCTCACCGAATCGGCCGGGGAGGGCCTGATCAAGGTCTGCGCCAAGGAGTGGAGCGGCACCATCCTGGGCGCGGGGGCCGCGGGAGTCGCCGCAGGGGAGATTGTCTCGGAGTACGCCCTGGCCAAGAAAAACGGAATTTCCCTCCGTCAGATGGCCGACACCATCCATCCCTATCCCACCTACGGCCTGGGCGCGCGTCGGGCGGCCGACCAGTGGTACATTCGCAACCAGTCGGAGTGGCAGGTAAAGTTGCTAAAAAAGCTTTTCGGCTACCGCGGCGAGGTACCCGACTTCAGCGATCCGGACCGGATCGTCTAGGTAATAATAGTGGAGGGGAAATGCCGTTGTATCAGCGGGTAATACGAATAGAAATAGAAACGACCATGTATAAACGGACTTCAATACTCGCACTCTCCTTGTTCCTGTCCATGCTCTTGTGCATCACGCCGGAGATTGCGGCGCAGGACGGCACTTCCTACGCCAAATTGGACAGGCTGCCGGACACGGCAGCCTCCTGGCGGCTGACGGGCGCGGCCGATTCTACCGAGGTACCGGGTCAGAGAGACCCGTATGGGGCGGAGCTCATTCGCCCTGGCCTGGAGCCGGGTATACACGTGTCCGGAGGAGGCCCTTTACTTCTCTATTACCGTTATCCCAGGCGGCATTACAACATGCCGGTGCTGCGCGCACCTCTGCTCAGGAATGGGCTTCCCTGGCTGAATGCGCCTGACTCCCTAAAATTCGGCCGGGCAGGTGACGGAAGGGTCAGTCCAACAGGTAGACCACCAGGGCGGCCAGCAGGCAGGTAACCGAGAGCGCCCAAAGGTATTTGGGCGGCACGAGGGAGCGCTCGGAAGGGTAGAAATAGTACACCAAGGCCGCAAGGGCGGAGCCTACCCCGAAGCCGAGCAGGAAGGAGGCCATCTCAGCTGATCATCTCCTTGAGGGTGATGCCGATCTCGGCGGGACTGTCCACCACCGTCACGCCCGCGCTGCGCAGGGCTTTTTTCTTGTCTGCGGCCGAACCCTGTCCCCCGGAAATGATGGCGCCGGCGTGTCCCATACGGCGGCCGGGAGGGGCGGTGCTTCCTGCGATGAAGGCCACCACGGGCTTGTCCACGTGCTCCTGTATGTAGGCGGCGGCCTCCTCCTCGGCCGATCCCCCGATCTCGCCGATGAGCACGATGGCGTCGGTGTCGGGATCCTCCTGGAAAAGTTTCACAGCGTCGGTGTGGGTGGTGCCGATGACCGGGTCGCCTCCGATGCCGATGGCCGTGCTCTGTCCCAGTCCCGCCTTGGTAAGCTGGTCGACCGCCTCGTAGGTGAGGGTACCCGAGCGCGAAATGAGTCCCACCCGGCCCGGGGTGAAGATGCTGCCGGGCATGATGCCGATCTTGGCTTCGTCCGGAGTGATCACGCCGGGACAGTTGGGACCTATAAGGGTGGCTCCATGGCTGTTCACAATCTGTTTGGCCACGATCATGTCCCTGACCGGAATGCCTTCGGTGATGCATATGATGACCTCAATGCCGGCAAAGGCCGCCTCGGAGATGGCATCGCCGGCGAAGGCGGGGGGCACGAAGATGACGGAGGTATTGGCGTTCTCGTTCTGGACGGCGTCGGCCACCGTGTTATAGACGGGCAGGTCGTGGTGGGATTGTCCCCCCTTGCCAGGAGTCACGCCGGCCACCACGTTAGTGCCGTATTCAATCATCTGTCCGGCGTGAAAGCTTCCTTCGCTTCCGGTAATGCCCTGAACTACCAGCCTGGTATTGTTTCCTACAAGAACGCTCATGAACCCTTTCCTCTGTTACGCATTGCCATTAAAAAATGTCGGTCGGAATATACCGACAACAGGATGATTTGCCAAAAGGGGGGCAGGGTGGGAAACGCTCTTCAGGGCTGCAGTCCGAAGGGATGGGCGGGGCACCGGAATGGTGGGCGGTTGTCCGGTCCGGGCACGGTCAAAAAAACATACGCCCCATTCGTGTTAAAGCCGAAGATATAGTATCATTAACCTATGATTCCCGACGACAAGAAAGAGGAGGTTCGTGAGGCGTCCGACCTGGTGGAGGTGGTGGGCGACTACGTCAAGCTGAAGCGTTCGGGACGAAGCTGGAAGGGACTCTGTCCCTTCCACGACGAGAAGACGGCCTCTTTTCACGTCACACCCGATATGGGAATCTACAAATGCTTTGGCTGCGGGGAGTCCGGCGACGTATTCAACTTCGTGATGGAAATGGAGGGGGTGGGTTTTACCGAAGCCCTTCGCACCCTGGCCGACCGATACGGGGTCTCCCTCCCCAAGCAGGAGGAACCCGAGCACGATGAAGAGCACCACCTGCGCGAGGGCATCTACCACGCCCTGCGCTTCGCTGGGGTCTACTACTACCGGCAGCTGCTGGAATCGGAGGAGGCCGAGCAGGCCCGGCAGTACCTGCACCAGCGCGGCTACAACCGCCAGATCATGAAAACCTACGGCCTGGGTTACGCGCCTGCCGGAGGCGACAGCCTGCTGGAGTCAGCCCGCGGCTCCAACATCAACGAAGAGTACCTGCGTGAGGCCGGTCTCATCAAGCCGTCCAAGAGGGGAGAGGGCTTCTACGATACCTTTCGCGGACGCCTGATGTTCCCCATATTCAATCCCTCCGGCAAGGTCATCGCCTTCGCGGGACGCGTGCTGGGCAACCAGAAGGCCGCCAAATACATCAACTCCCCGCAGACCCGCGTCTACAACAAGAGCGAGGTGCTCTACGGGGTGAACTTCGCCCGCAACGAGATCCGCAAGACCGGCGAGGTGCTGCTGGTGGAGGGATACACTGATGTCATTTCCCTTCAGCAGCACGGCGTTATTCCCGTGGTCGCCTCCAGCGGTACCTCACTCACTCCCCAGCAGGTAAAACTGCTGCACCGCTACGGGGAGGCCATCACCATGATTTACGACTCCGACTCGGCGGGTGTAGCCGCCATGAAGAGGGGCATCAACATCGCCCTGTCTGAGGGGCTGGACGTAAAGCTGCTGGAGCTGCCCGAAGGCGAGGATCCCGATTCCTTCGTACGGCAGTTCGGAGAGGAAGCCTTCCACGAGTTAAAAAAGGAGGGGGCCGAGGATTTTGTCTCCTACCTGGTGCACAAGGCCCAGGCCGAGGGGAAGTGGGAGGACCCTTCCGCCAAGAAGAAGGTGATCTCGGAGGCGCTCCGCAGCATCGCCCATATGCCCGATCCCGTGGGAAGGGAGACCTTTGTTCAGCACCTGAACAAGCTGGTGAAGGTGGGCGACCGCGCCCTCTTTGAGGAGCTCGGGAAGGTCCGCCAGGAACTGGCCGAGCAGGAGGCGCGCGCCCGGCGCCGCGAAAAAATGCGTGCCCGACGCGAGTCCTCCGCTCCCGATACCGGCAGCGAACTGCCTGACCGTCACACCCGTGCGTTTGAGGAACGTCGCTCGTCGGCGCCGCCCCGGGAAGGGCGCCCTGCGCCCCCGCCCAGGCGCCCCAACTACGAGAAGACCCTCATCCGGCTCATGCTGAGCGAGGGGAGGGAAATGGTGGCGTACATCGGATCCTACTGCAACGAGAAGCAGTTCCAGGACGAGGAGTTGCGGGCTTTTTACGATGACATCATCGAGCGGTACAAGGAGGAGGAGGAGATCTCCGTGGAAGCCTACTCCAATCGCGAGCAACCCTATCCCAAACTCCTGGGTGAGGTAGTCATGGAGCGCCACTCCATCAGCGAGCGTCACCACGAGAAGACCGGCGTAAAGATCGATCCCAACCGCCATCCCTACCGGGTGGCCAAGTCCACCCTTCGGCTTTTTCACCTGGACTTTTTTGTGCGATCCATCAATGAGCTCACCGATAAGCTGGCCGACGAGGAGGTGGAGGACCGCCAGGCGGTGCTTAATACCAAAATGGAGCTGCAGAACAAGCGAACCTTCTATATGCGCTCCCATCCCGACGAACTCTTCGAAGACCCGGACAGCGATGCCGTGAAGGCGTCATCCGACAAGGTTTTTGAATACAAGATGAAACACGAGCGCGAGGAATGAGCAACTATTCACGGGACCTGGAAATCGCAAAAAAGGCCGCAGGGGAGGCGGCCGGCATCGTGCGTTCCTACCGGGACGGGCGCCACTACGAGGTGGATTTCAAGGGGCGCAACGACCTTGTCACCGACGCCGACCTGGCCTCCGAGAAGAAGATTCTGGAGATCCTGCGTGAGGCCTATCCCGACGACCAGGTCATGGCGGAGGAGACCTCCGGGGATGCCGTGCTTCCCGACAGGCGCACATGGCTCATCGATCCCATCGACGGCACGACCAACTTCACGCATGGCTTTCCAGTTTCCTGCGTCTCGGTGGCCCTCTGGGAAAACGAGCAGCCACAGCTCGGCCTGGTCCTTGAAATCAACAGCGGCGAGTGTTTCAGCGCGGTGCGCGGGGAGGGGGCCCGTCTGGATGGGGAGGAGATCTGCGTATCTGCGGTGAAAGAGCCGCGAAATGCGCTGGTGGGCACGGGCTTTCCCTACAACGACATGAGCCTTTTCTCCAATTACCTGCGCCTTTTCGAGTGGCTGGTGCACCGCACCCAGGGCATCCGTCGGCCGGGCGCCGCGTCGTGGGACCTCTGCTGCGTGGCGGCGGGCCGTTTTGACGGTTTTTACGAGTATGCCCTGAACCCGTGGGACGTGGGCGCAGGTGCGCTCATCGTGCAGGAGGCCGGCGGGGTGGTCACCGACTGGGAGGGAGGGGACGGCTGGCTCTTCAGCGAGCGCATCGTGGCGGGCAATCCCTCCGTGCACGCTTTTCTGCTGGAAGGGATCCGGGGGCATTTTACTGATGAGGAACTCCGGGGTTGACGCCTCTGGCCTGTCCGGGATTTCCATTTGTGGCGGCTGGTGTGTTGCCTGCCTATTCATTTTTAAACTTGATTCCCCACCCGCCTAAGATGGAAATCTCCGGACAGGCCTGCGGCTTCCTACGTTCGGTATCCATGCCTGTGATGCCATCTCGAATGGGTGAGAGAAATGCCTGGAAAATGGTTGGATGGCAACGATTCCAGCCATTCACAATGGCATCACAGGCATGGAACCGGCTATCTCTCGCTAGAAATTTCCATGAAGGGGGTGAGGGAATCGAGGGCCACCGGTCCGTTGTGGTACTTGAATGGCTCCCCGTAGGTAACCCCGATGAGATGCCCGTAGTGACGGGCCCGCGCCTCCACGCCTTTGAAGAAGCGCTCGCTGGAGATATAGGAGCCGGGATCCCCGTCCTGATCGCTTACGTTGAACTGCGTTTCGAAAGCCAGCAGCGCCTCGCGCTTCACCTCAAAGGTGTCGGAGATGTCCACCACCAGGTCAGGCTCGAAGGGGCGGTCTTGCATGTAGTGCAGCACATGGGAGGGGCGCCAGCGCTCCTGCGTCTCTCCGTCCGCCTCACGCGTCTCCATCTTGGTGAGTCCTGCAAGAAAGAGCGCGTCCAGCACCATTCGGGTGGCCCGTCCGTGGTCAGGGTGGCGGTCCTCCGGCGCACCTGCCAGGCAGACATGCGGTCGCGTGGCGCGTACGATGCGGATGATCTTCTCCCTGTTCTGCGGGCTGTTTTCAAAAGCGGTGTCGGGCAGTCCCAGATTTTCTCTCAGGCTCAGGCCGGTGATGCCGGCCGCCTTTTCGGCCTCCTTCATTCGCTGCTCCGGCGTGCCGCGGGTGGCCATCTCGCCCCGGGTGAAATCCACCACCCCCACTGCTAGGCCCTGCCGGCAGGCTTTGGCCAGGGTGCCTCCGCAACAGAGTTCCGTATCGTCGGGATGGGCGGCGAACGCGAGAATGTCCAATGAGGTCATAGCCGGGCGTTTTGGTACTTCCGTGAATGTGAAAAACCGTAAATGCTCAAATTATTCTGCAACGCAGGTTGGAATCTTACGTAACAGGGCCATTAGTTTACTAAAAAATTATCGGGCATGTCGAAATTTGCACGCGTATTCAACAGTACTTGGGAGGGGATGAAGATCTCCTTTCGCGCTCTGGGCATCAACAAGACGCGTTCGGTGCTGACGACTCTCTGTATTATCATCGGCATCGTGATGGTTACGCTTATGAATGCCATCAGCAACGGTATGGACATGGAGTTCGACCGCAGCATGGCCATGTTGGGACATAACGTCGTCTATGTAGAAAAGCAGCCGTGGAACCAGGGCCCTGATTACAAGTGGTGGGAGTATACGAACCGCCGGGACATGCGACTGGACTATGTGGAGGAGATCGACGAGGCCAGCCGCTACGCCAGCTACGTCTCCGCGGCAGCGGCGCGGGGTACCAGCATACGTTTCCGTGAACGAAGCGCCGAAGGGGTTTTCCTGGCCGGCGTCACCGAGAGTTATTTCAACACGGCCGGTCTGGACGTGGCCGAGGGACGACTGTTTACGGCCGAAGAGGTGCGCAGGGGTGCGAAGGTGGCCGTACTGGGGGCCAGTCTCAAGGAGAGCCTTTTTGAGACCGAAGTGGCCCTGGGCAAGGAGATTCGCGTGGGGGGACAAAAATTCCTGGTGATCGGGGTAATTGAAAAGCAGGGCATGTTCCTGGGACTGGCCGACATGGACCGCCGGGCCACGGTTCCCATTTCGGCCTACGGGCAGATTTTTGGATTGCGCAGCGGCTTGCAAATCGGCGTTAAATTCCCAAGTGAGGCTGCTATGGAGGAGGGCAAGTACGAAGTGGAAGGGATCATGCGGCGCGTCCGCCAGCTGGACGCCACCGAGCCGAATGATTTTAGCATTAACGAACCAGCCGCCTTCGAAGAACAGCTGGCCGCCTTCAAGAACGGGCTTTACCTGGTTGGTGGAGCGCTGACAGCCCTCTCACTGGTCATCGGAGGAATTGGTGTGATGAACATCATGTTCGTCTCCGTGCGCGAACGTACCAAGGAGATTGGTATTCGCAAGGCCGTGGGGGCCAAGTCTTGGGAGATTCTCTACCAATTTCTCATCGAGGCCATCGTCATGTGCCTGCTCGGAGGATTGGTAGGACTCTTGCTGGCCTGGCCTATCAGCCTGGTGCTGAACCAGATCTTTGTGGCCACTATCGACCTGAGCGTGGTGCTCTTCGCCTTTGTGCTCTGTTCGCTGGTGGGACTAACCTTCGGGTTTATCCCCGCGTACCGCGCCGCCAAATCGGACCCCATTGAATCCCTGAGATACGAGTAGGCTCCCATGAATTTGAAAGAGGCATTTCTGCAGGCCTATGACTCCCTGAAGGCCAACAAGCTGCGCTCTTCGCTTACGCTGCTTGCGCTGGTGGTGGGCGTGTTCGCCGTGATCGTCTCCACAACCGCCGTCGCGGTGCTGGACAATTTCTTCCAGAACACCATGAGTATGATGGGCGGAAATGCGATCAACATTACCCGTACTCCCTCTATTCAGTTGGGAGAGATAGACGAGAGTGTCCGCAACCGCGCCTATGTGACGTTTGAGGATTCGGAGGAGTTGGAAGAACGGCTCCGGTTGGCTGGAGATGTGAGTCCGGAGGAGTTCTTTACCGGTATTGCCGTGATCTCTTACGGCGATCGGGAGACCGATCCCACAATGCAGGTCGTGGGAAGCAATGAGAATTACCTGAACAACAACGCCTACGAATTAGAATTCGGAAGGAATTTCACCAGAGAGGAGATCCAAAACCGTCGCAAGGTGGTACTGCTTGGCAGTGAAATCAGGGATGAACTGTTTCCGGTGGAGGGGGCGGTAGACAAATCAGTGCGAGTGGAGGGACAGGAGTTCCGGGTGATCGGGGTGCTGGAATCCAAGGGTAGCGTAATGGGGAGTTCCATGGATGGACTGGTGATCATTCCCTACACCACCGGTATCGCTATGTATGGGGGAAACCGGAACATCAATATTCAGGTAAAAGCACCCAGCATGGACCTGATACCTGATGCGATCGACGAAATCACCGGGGCGCTGCGGGTGATCCGCAAGGTTGGTGCCGGGGAACCGAACAGTTTCGAGATCGAAACCAATGATTCCCTGGCAGGCACCTTCGATCAGTTCACAGCCATTCTCTACATTATCGGTTTTGTAATCGGCGGCATCACCCTTTTCGGGGCGGGTATCGGCGTGATGAACATCATGCTGGTGTCGGTTACCGAGCGCACCCGAGAAATCGGAATACGAAAGGCGGTGGGGGCCACCCGCAGCGCCATCGTCTCCCAATTCCTGCTGGAAGCGGTCTTTATCTGCCAGATCGGGGGCATCATCGGCATGGCTGTGGGCATACTTGCCGGCAACGGTATGGCCCTGTGGATTGAGACCGAGCCGGTGGTCCCGCTCTGGGCCGTGAGCATGGGCTTTTTCGGGATGCTTCTTATCGGCGTAGTCTTCGGGGTCTATCCCGCCTACAAGGCCTCGCGTCTTGATCCCATCGAGAGCCTGCGCTACGAATGAGGTCTTGTGCATAAGTTTTGGTTTTATTTCCTTATTATTAAGAGCGTAATTAAGAGAGCGCACTCCTGCAGATAACAAGGAAATAACCTGATGAACGACGAGATACTTGGAAAACGTAAAACGACCGCCTCGAGCGATGCCTTCGATGGGGCTCGAAGCCCTGGTCGAAGACGAGGAGTTCGCCCGGCGACTGGACGAGCTTGGCATGCGTTGCCGAAAAACAGTATACGCAAACATCCCTTCCGCAGCATAGCTATCGGCCTGCTCGCCGGCTATGTGATTGGCAAACTCTTTAGCCCAGAAGACTCAGCCCATGCCGCGTGAAGAGATATCTCGCCGTCTTTCCGAGCGGCTCAGGTCGCTTGCTTCGGACATGAAGGCGCTGATGTGGAGAAGCGCGTGGAGCTATCTCATGTTAAATGCGGGCGAGCATATGGGCGATCTCGGATTGCCTGGCGGCATGCGAACGCGATGACCCCGGCATCATGCTGCTTATCGGGGGTGTGGTTTTTCTGCTTATCGCCCTGGCTATCTGGCTGGGCAGTCTACTGGGGAAATCCCAGCCTGGGCTATACGCGCCGGTTTCTCTACCGCTGCTTGCGCTCGGGGGACTGATCCTGTACTTTCAACCGCGTTCTCTTTTGAAGCGCACAATTCCGTCAGCAGTTTGAAAACGAACTTCTGCGTGCCCTGTACGACCGCCCGGAGGAGAAGGGCGAACATCAGCAGAGGCTTCCCGCCGAAAACAACCCCGACACCTGACTTCCCGACTCCCCGACTCCCCGACTTTTAGACTTTACAGACTTTTAGACTTTAAAGACTTTAAATGGCTGAAAAACTCGACAAACTGGAACAGAAGAAGAAGGAGCTGGAGGCTGAGATCGAACAGATCCAGCACGAACTGGACCAAAATGTAGACGGCGTACGCTCTGAGGTATCCCGTTCCTTCTCTCCCGACCGTCTCATCGGTAAATATCCACTCCCTGCACTGGGAGCGTCGGTGCTACTCGGCTTCCTGCTGGGCCATGAGGGCAGGAGAAGCCGGGAAGGCGGCCGCAGCGGATCATCCGGCCGCGGCATTTCCGACGCCTTGCTTGATGAACTGAGGAGGTTGGCTACCAAGAAGGCCATCCGATTCGCCGGCGACTACCTGGAGGAACTTCTCGAGGATAAGGCCCTGGGCGGGATGGAGGGCGCATCCGACTCCGAGGAGGAGTAGCGCCGCAGTAGCTGAACGCAGGCCTGTTGACCTACCTGCACCTTCTTCAGAAGGACTTCTCTACCTTTACCTGCACTTACGTCAATTTACATTTCTTTTCGTGCAGATCCCGTAACTATTGAATTCTTAATTCGTGTAAGAGCACGAATTCAAACCCCGGAATAGGATTACTGATTTATGCGAAAAGGGATACTACTGCTCTTCGTCTGCCTGGTCGTGGGCAACCTCCGCCAAGGCTCAGGAGATTATCACCCTCCAGGAGGCCGTCGACATCGCCGTCGAAAACAACTATCAGCTCAAGCAGGCCCGCAACAACCTGGACCTGGCTGATCAGCGTGTATTCGGTGAGAAGGCCGACTTTCTGCCTAGTATCAGCGCGCGTTTCAGCGGGAACCGCAGTGTGGGCCAGACCTTCAACAACATTACCCTCAGGTACGAGGAGCGCATGTCGAATTCCATCAACGGGTCGATCAGCGCCAGTATGCCCATCTTCCAGGGCTTTAACAACATTCTGAGCCTTCGACAAAGCGAATCGAGCCGGGAGAGCCAGGAAGCCAACCTGGAGCGTATCAAGCAGACCATTATCTTCAATGCAGCCTCGCAATACCTGCAGGTGCTGGCAAAACAAGGAGCTGCTGGAGATCGCGCGCCAGACCCTGGAAACTTCCCAGAAACAGCTTGAACAGGTTGCGGCCCAGGTGGAGGTGGGATCCGTTCCCCAGGTCGACCAGTACAACCAGGAGGCGACGGTGGCCACCAACGAACTTACGGTTATCCAGCGGGAGAACACCCTGGAGCAGAGCAAGCTTACCCTGATCCGCACACTTCAGCTCGATCCCACGGGCTCCTTTGAATTCCAGATACCCGACATCAACGAGGAGAATGTAACACCGCGGCAGTATAACCTGCAGGAGCTTACCGAGCAGGCCCTGGCATCACGCTCCGATCTGGAGGCCCAGCGCCAGACTATCGAGTCCAACAGATACAACCTGCAGATGGCCCGCTGGTCGCTTTACCCTAGTATTTCGGCCAGTTTTTCACTCGGGAGTTCCTACCAGGATCTCTACCGGGGCCTGGAGGTGATTAACGGACAGCCCCGGCAAATTATCGTCGGTTTCGGCGACCAGTTCTTCGATCAGCGTGTGGGCCGTTCCGTGGGCTTCAGCGTCAACATTCCCATTTTCAGCAACTGGAACACGCGGTTGAGCGTGCAGCAGGCGCAGGTCACCTATAAGAATTCCCAGCTTAGCCTGGAGAACCAACGCTACGGTGTAATGGAGGAGGTTCGTCAGGCCTACAGCGACTACACTTCTTACCGGAAACAGCTTCAATCCTCATCGGTTGCCCTGCGCGCTGCGCAGCGCTCCTTTGAGACCCAGCAGCAGCGCTACAACGTGGGGGCCGGTACCCTTATCGAACTGAGCAGCGCGCAACAAAGCTACACTCAGGCACAGGCGGACCATGCCAATGCACTTTATCGTCTTATCTTCCAGGAACAGCTTCTAGAGTACTACCTGGGACAGATGGACACCGACATTCAACTTCAGAACTGATCGGAAACGATTAGGGCAAACAACGAGGGCAAGATATGACAAAGAAAAATCGGGCACCCGTAAGCTGATTATATTTACGGTGATAATCATTGTGGTATTCGGGGCCGGTGCCGTGCTGGCACGTTCCATGGGCTGGATAGGCGGGGGAGAAGTTGGTGTCCCTGTTGAGACGGCCGAAGCCAAATTAAAAACCATAACCCAGCAGGTGTCCGCTTCCGGAAAGATCCAGCCCGAGGTGGAGGTAATCCTGGCGACCGGAAGTCTCCGGGGAGATCATCGAGCTTCCGGTCAAGGAGGGTGACTACGTGCGCAGGGACGACCTGCTGATGCGGATCAAGCCCGACATCTGACCAGGCACGCATCGACGAGATCAACGCCTCCCTGCTGACGCAGAAAGCCCGCCTGGAGCAGGCGCGGTCCGGTCTTTTAGAGGCGGAACTGGTGCACAGGCAGAAGAGCCAGCTCTATAAACAGGATGCCATTTCAGAAACTGAGTATGTGCAGGCCAAGACGGCCTACGAGGCCCAGCAAGCTAATTTCCAGGCCTCCCAGTATCAGGTACAGAGTATCGAGGCCCAGCTGGAACAGGCCAAGGAGGAGCTTCAGAAAACCATTATCCGTTCCCCGCGTGACGGTACCATCAGCAGGCTGGCCGTGGAGGAGGGTGAGCGCGTATTGGGCAACACGCAATCGGTGGGCACCGAGCTGATGCGCATTGCCAAAATGGACCAGATGGAAGTGCAGGTTCAGGTGAACGAAAACGATATTGTTACGGTAACGGTGGGCGACACCGCCAACATCGAAGTGGACGCCTATCCCGAGCGGGTATTTAAGGGCATCGTCACTGAAATCGCCAACTCCGCCGAGGTCACGGGCACCGGCACGGCCGAGCAGGTCACCAACTACGAAGTGAAGATCCGCGTGATCACCCCCCACAACCTTGACATGACGGGCAGCAGTGAGATGGTCCAGCAGACCACCCCAGAAGTTCCCGAAAGTGGCGTCACGCCCGACTTTAAGCCGGGCATGTCGGCCACGGTGGATGTTGAGACCAATACGGTGTATAATGTGGTTTCGGTTCCCATCCAGGCTGTTACAGTCCGGGATTTCGCTGCAAATGGGAACTCGAGCGGCCCAGCCGTTTCTTCTGACAGCAGTTCGGTGGACAGCGGCATGGTCATTCCCGACGAGGACCTGCGCAAGGTGGTCTTCGCCGTGGTGGACGGACGCACGGTTCGCAAGCCGGTGGAAACCGGCATCAGCGACAACACTCATATTCAAATTCTATCTGGCGTGGAAGCTGGCGAGGAAATCGTCATCGGAAGCTACCGGGTACTCTCTAGGAGCTGGAGGACGGTGACAACGTGACCGTCCGCAATACCGGCGGCATTCAAACTATAGTGGCAAGCAACTAAAGGCAGCCCATGTCCAACGCAATGATCCAGGTACGCGACCTCGAACGCTTCTACATGATGGGCAACACAGAAGTGCGGGCGCTGGACGGCGTCTCCTTCGATGTGATGGAAAACGAGTACATTGCCATCATGGGGCCTTCCGGCTCGGGTAAGTCCACCCTTATGAATCTTATCGGATGTCTCGATACGGCTACATCGGGAACCTACATCCTTAACGGTCAGGATGTGAGCAGTCTGGAAGACGCCGAACTCGCCGAAGTACGGAACCGGGAGATCGGTTTCATATTCCAGACCTTCAATCTGCTGCCCCGCACGGACTGCATGGCCAATGTGGAGCTCCCGCTCATCTATTCGGGCGTATCCAGTTCGGAGCGCAAGGAAAGGGCCGCCGAAACCCTTCGCAAAGTGGGTCTGGGCGACCGTCTTGACCACAAGCCCAACGAACTTTCCGGTGGACAGCGCCAGCGCGTTGCCATCGCCCGCGCCCTGGTCAATAATCCCTCCATCATACTGGCCGACGAGCCCACCGGAAACCTGGACTCCAAGACCGGGGAGGAGATCATGAAGCTGCTCGAGGAGCTTTACCGCCTGGGCAACACCATTCTGCTGGTGACCCATGAGGATGAAATATCAAAACATGCGCGGCGCATCATCCGGCTTCGTGACGGGGTGATCGAGAGCGATGAGCCTATCGAGGATCCCGTGCTGGAGGGCGTGGAGTTCACCATTCCGGACACCACGGCCGCTACCGCCTGACCGAGTTCTGCCGATCGCCTTCCTCTTCGCCCCCCCGATGTCCGATCCTTTCGGAAAAAATGGAGATATCCTGTATTTTCACGGCAGCCAACCGGTTGCTCCGGGCATAGCATGCCTGGGCAAACCGCAGGCCGGTGCCGACCCAATGACGCCCGCAGGGACTCGGCGCAACAATTTGAGTAAATACCGTATATACCTGTACAGGTGACCCAAACCCAATCAAGTCCGCAGAGCATTGAGCTACCAAGCCAATAACTACAGCCCGAACACCTCTTTTTCGGTTTTTCCCCCGGCTGTAAAGCATCTTCTCATTGTCAACGTACTGGTATTCGTGGGGCTGAGCACTCCCATGATCCAGGAGTACCTCTTCTACTACGGCGCCCTCTGGCCCCTGGGATCGGGACGCTTCGAGTTTTGGCAGCTGGTCTCCTATATGTTTCTGCATGCCGGATTCGGGCATATCATTTTCAACCTCTTCGCCCTTTGGATGTTCGGGCAGTCCATCGAGAACTTCTGGGGGACCCGGCGGTTTACGGTCTACTACTTTATTACCGGCATAGGTGCGGCGATTACCCATATGGCCATCGGCGGGGGAGGCGCTCCCACCCTGGGCGCTTCGGGCGCGGTCTACGGCATTCTGCTGGCCTTCGGTATGATGTTCCCCGAACGCCGGATCATGCTGCTCTTCCGCCCATTCCGATCAAGGCCAAATATTTCGTAGCGATTTTCGGGGCCATTGAGCTGATCAGCGGCGTGATGCGCACCAATTCGGGTATCGCCCATTTCGCCCACCTTGGCGGCATGCTGTTCGGATATATTCTTATTCGGTACTGGGGACTCAAAAGCGAGGACTCCTATTACTGACTAGCCCTTCCGGATACACGCTACCGGAAGCCCGCCGGCAGTTGCTATTGTACGGTTCAGCAAGGAAATTATAGCTGTATCTCCGGTGTTTTGAAGGACGAACCAGAATTTCATTCATGTACCAGAACGAATCTTTCGGAGACTCCCTGAAGCGGGGCTACTATAACATGCCCGTAGCCATCCGCCTGCTGATCACCATCAACGTGGTGGTCTTCCTGCTGGAGGTACTCGGAGGCTCGGCCGTTCAGAGCTACCTGGTGGGCGCCTTCGCCTTCTACCCGGAGTGGCAGACCGCCTTTTTCAGCCCTGGCGGATGATTACCTATACCTTTCTCCACGCCGGAGGCTGGCACCTGATCTTCAATATGCTCTGGCTCTGGTGGATGGGGCGCGCGGTGGAGGAAACCCTGGGTCCGCGCTCGCTTACAGTCATCTATTTCGGCGCGGGTATCGGCGGTGCTCTGCTGGACGTGCTGCTGGCGCAGATTTTCGGCATTGTCTATGTCATCGGCGCCTCGGGCGCGGTTTTCGGTGTGATGGTGGCCTTCGCCATGATCTATCCCCGCATGCCCATCCATCTCTTCCTGCTGCCGCCCGTGGAGGCGCGCTACATTGTGGCGGGAATGATCGCGCTGAATATTCTGCTCTTGGGAGGTAACGACAACACCGCGCAGGCCGTCCACCTGGGCGGGGCCGCCACCGGCTACCTGCTGATGAAATACCAGCGTCAGGGACTTCACCTGGGCGGCCTTGTGGAACCCATTGAACGATTCTGGTACCGCCTGAAGGGCATCTATTCGAAGGCGGGAGGGGGGAGCGGGTCCCGCAACAAGAACATGTACTCGGTAAGCGACGTAGAGGTTTTGGAAGAGGAGGATGAGACGGAACTGGACACCATCCTGGAGAAGATTTCCCGGGAGGGCTACGACGGACTTACCAAGGAGGAGAAGAGAAAACTTTTTGAACTGAGCAAGAGGCAATGAGGTTCGGGACGGACCGGCCCCGCGGTAATTTCTGAATTCACGCAACACCCAGCATTCCATGCCAGATATCCAGCGAAGAGAATCCATCCAGGTGATGGTGGGCGACGTACCCGTCGGGGGAGGCGCGCCCATCGTCGTGCAGTCGATGACCAACACCGATACCTCCGACGTGGACGCCACTGTCGAGCAGATCAAGCACCTGCATGCGGCGGGATCGGAGATCGTCCGTATTACCGTCAACAACGACGATGCGGCGAAGGCGGTCCCCCATATCAAGGAGCGGCTGCTGGAGGACGATGTAAACGTGCCCATTGTGGGCGATTTCCACTACAACGGCCACAAGCTGCTAACCAAGTACCCCGAGGCCGCCGCCGCGCTGTCCAAATTCCGCATCAACCCCGGCAACACGGGCACCAAGACCCGCGACGAAAACTTCTGCACCATCGTAGAGCAGGCCATAGAGCACGACAAGCCGGTGCGCATAGGCGTAAACTGGGGTTCGCTCGACCAGCAGCTGCTGGCTGACAAGATGGACGCCAACAGCAAGCGGGAAAAACCCAAGTCGTCCAAGCAGGTAATGCTGGACACCATGGTGGAGAGCGCCCGCCGCTCAGCCGAACTGGCCGAGAGCGTGGGACTTCCCTCCGACAAGATCGTCATCTCCTGCAAGATGTCGCACGTGCAGGACGTGGTGGAAGTCTATGAGCGCATCGCCGAGCTGTTGGAGTATCCCCTGCATGTGGGACTTACCGAGGCCGGCATGGGCATGAAAGGCATCGTTGCCAGCACCTCGGCCCTGTCGGTGCTTCTGCAGCAGGGCATTGGCGACACCATCCGGGTATCCCTCACTCCCCAACCCGGCGGCGACCGCGCCAAAGAGGTGCGCGTCTGCCAGCAGATCCTGCAGTCCCTCGGCATTCGCAGCTTTATCCCGCAGGTCACCGCCTGCCCAGGCTGCGGCCGCACCGGAACAGCACCTATTTCCAGGAGCTGGCCCAGGAGATCCAGGACTACCTCCGCGAAATGATGCCCATCTGGCGGGACGTCTATCCCGGCGTCGAGGAGATGAACGTGGCCGTCATGGGCTGCGTGGTCAACGGGCCGGGCGAGTCGCGCAACGCCAACATCGGCATTTCCCTGCCCGGCACCTTCGAGGAGCCCAAAGCCCCGGTGTACATGGACGGCGAGCATTTTACTACGCTGCGCGGCGAGGGCATAGGCAAGCGCTTCCGCGATATCCTCGACGACTACGTGGTGCGCAACTACGGCAAGGAGCCCAGCAAACAGGAGGCCGAGCCGGCGTAGGCTGTCTCTTCGTGACCTGCAGGCACATGCACCCGGCCTCTCTCTCCCAACTGTAAGGACACCGCTCTCCGCGGTACTTGAACACAGAGGGAATCTCCAACCAATAGACCTGTCATGGAAGAGAATACATTCGCTACGGCTTGCATGGGGCCTATTCCTGACGATCCTTGTCATGCCGTTCGGATTGGCGGCAGCCCAGAACCCGGCAATTTACCATACGCTTGAAGAGGAACTGGTAATTCGGGAGCATGGCGAATGGCAATTTGGCGAGGTGGGAGATATCCTCGCTGACACTTCCGGCAACATTTATGTCAGCGACCGTTATTACGGGCACATCAAGGTATTGGGACCCGGGGGTGAGCTGCTGCGCGCCATCGGGCGGGAGGGCAGGGGACCGGGGGAATTTCAGGACCTGGTATCAACAGACTTCTGGAAAGGAGAGCTCCTGGCACTTGACCGCACAGCCCACCGGGTGAGCTGGCTGGACGCCCGCACCGAGGAGCTGCTGGATGAGTTCACCTTCCGCCCGCAAGACGTGCGCGGAAGCAACGGGACTCCCTACCAGGTCATGGGCGTTGGGCGACAGCCTGGTCGGTGTCGTCTTCTCAACCCCAGTGCAGGGTGCAAACCTTGAAACAGAGCGCCCGTCGTTTCTCGTTACCTATGACCGCGAGGGAGAGGTGCAGGTCAATCCGCTGCTGACCGGCCCGGGGTCCGAATTGATGGCAAGACGCACTTCCACGGGCGGCCTCCGCATTACCCCGCGTCCTTTCGGCCGCGAGTCGCTCTTTAGGAGGGGACCCGACAGCTTTGTCTATTCTGCCTGGACCGGTGAGTTCCGTATCCGCCGGCATCATCCGCGAAGCGGGACCTCCGAGAGCATCATTGAGCAGGAATTCAAGCCGTCACCGGTTACCGAAGCGCAGTTTGATTCGGTGCGGAACTCGTACCCGAATCCTGATTTTCTGGAATCCTTCGATACCACTTTTCATACCCATTGGCCCGCTCTTGAGCAGTTCCTGGTAGATGATCAGAACCGCATCTGGGTGCATTTTCGGGCCGGTGACGGCCAATACCGCAATCTATGGGCATTTGAACATGACGGATCGATTGTTAACATTATCGATCACAACGTGACGGGTAGTGTTGCCCTGGTTCGAAACGGGAAAATCCACACGCTGCATATGGACGGGGACCGAAGGCCCGTTATACGTAGATATGCCATTGTTGAGGGCTTGAATTAAATTGCCTGAAAAGCTTGTACCTCTGGCAAATTTATACTACACTAATCGTACATTCTAATGTATTCGGACGCCGATACTTGCTGCTAAAACGCCCCATTACCGCCTTCATGTTGATCCTGGCGACCCTGATTTTCGGGACCATCGCCTTGACCAACCTGTCCGTCAACCTGTTGCCGGAGGTGGATTCCCCCACCATGCTCATCCGGACTGACTGGAGCGGCGCATCTCCCCGTGAGGTAGAGCAGCAGATCAACCAGCCCCTCGAAGCCCGTCTCAGTTCCCTGCAGGGCATGGAAAACATCACAGGATTTGCGCGCCAGGGACAGAGCGTGATATCGGTGACCTTTCAGTGGGGCACCAACATGGATCTTGCCTTCCTGAATGTCCGGGAGGGACTGGACCGTGCGGGTTTTGGGCTGCCTGACCTGGCCGGCCGTCCCCAATTGGTACAGAATACCGCTTCCGACGAGCCCATAGCCGTGCTGGGTATAGGAAGCACGAACAATCCCAATCCCGATTTCGAGACCCAGATGGAGCTCAAGCGCTGGGCCGAGTCGGTTCTTACGCGACGGCTTGAACAGGCCGACGGCATTGCCCAGGCACTGCTGGTGGGCGCCGTGGTACCCGAGGTACGCATCCGCTACGATACGGAAGCTCTCAACCGTTACAACATCAGCATATCCCAGGTGCGCAGCAGCATTAATGACGCCAATGTGTTTGTGCCCGCCGGGGAGCTGAGAGACGGGTGGTACCGCTACAGCCTCAAGTTCCAGACCCAAATATCTTCCATGCAGGATATCCGGGAGGTGCCCCTTACCCGGTTGGGCACCGGACGGGTACTGACCCTGGATGATGTGGCCGAGGTGGAAATGGCAGAGGCCGATCCGTCCTCGTTTTCGCTTGTAGACGGCACGCAGACTCTCAGCGTGCTGGTGAAAAAGGAGTACGGCTCCAACACGGTGGAGGCCTACGAAACCCTGCTACCATTGCTGGACGAGCTACGCTCCCAGACTCCAAACGTGGAGATCTCGGTGTTGCAGGAGAATGCCACTTTCATCAGTAACGCCATCAACAACCTGCTGCAGACCCTGCTGTACGGGGCGCTGCTTGCCTTTGTGATCCTCTTTCTTTTCCTGGACGACCTGCGCACGCCCTTTACCATTGGTGTAGCCATTCCGGTAAGTATTTTTCTCACATTCTTTGTGATGTACCTGTCGGACATTCAGCTCAACATTGTATCCCTGAGCGGTCTTACGTTGGGCATCGGTCTGCTGGTGGACAATGCCATTATTGTACTGGAGAATATTAACCGGCACAGGGAGGATGTAAAAAGCGTTCTGGAGGCGGCCTCCAGGGGAACCCGTGAAATCGCCCTGGCTGTATCAGCCTCTACCTTTACGACCATCTCGGTCTTTCTGCCGCTCGTCTTCCTAGGCGGTTTTGAAGGAGCTTTTTTCAAGGACCAGGCGTGGACGCTCTCCATTAGTCTGCTGGCCTCCCTGCTGGTCGCGCTGATGATCCTGCCCGTGCTGGTGGTACAGTTTCAAAAAGACGGGGAGCAGAAGAGCATCCTTGGTTTCAAGGGGCGATTTAACCGCATACGTGACCGCTACGAGCAGAGCCTGCAGTGGGCACTGGACCGCAAAATCTGGTTTGTGCTGGTGATGGTGCTCCTGCTGGGAACTTCCGCCTATCTGTTTTACTACGTGCAGAAAAGCATACTGCCCATCACCGAGCCCGAAGAGGTGACCTACCGTGTCCGACTGCCCGGCAACACGGCGTTGTCTACCTCCCAGCAGGCCGCTTCGGCCATGACCGACTATATCACGCCCTATAGCGATCAGGATAGGCCTCTGCAGGTCCTCGGGGGACACACCGACCAGACCAATCTGTCCAATCTCTCCAGTGAGGGACCCAATAAATTTCGCATTACCATTCCGGTGAACGGCTATGCACAGGCCGATACCGTACGCAGCCGGATGGAATCCTACCTCGAGGGGAGACCGGGCTGGTCCGCCCAGGAGGAGAGCTCGGGAGGAGAGATGATTGCGCTTCAGAGCACCGACCAACCGCCGGTGATCTTCCGGCTCATCGGCAACGACCGTTCGCAGAGTGAGCAGCTTGTGGGTGTTCTGGAGGAGGAACTCCAGGAGAGAGGGCTCTCCCTCGATTTAGCCAAGCAGTACGAACAGGAAGTGGATACCTACCACCTGCGATTCCGGCAGGATCCCATGATGCGGCTGGGCATATCCCAATCGCAGGTGATGGATTACCTGGAAAGCCTCACACGGGGTAATATGGTAACGGAATGGGACCGGCAGGACGAGAGCGTGGCCGTGCGACTGGTGGGCATGGACCGTAACGTATTTGCGCCTACCGATATCGTCATGAACATGGAAGGACTCAGCATTCCGCTTACGAATCTGTTGGAGGTGAGCAGGTCATCCGAGCCTGAGCAGCTGGAGCGGGTAAACCAGACCCGGTGCTCAGCTACGTGGCCGATATGGATTTTAGCGGGTGGTGGCTGAACAGCAGTGCTATCAATGAGGCGATGGCGGTATTTACGCAGCGTACTGGACTGGACGTGGAAGTAGGCGGATCAGCGCGCAGCATCGCCGAACTCCTGAGAAGTATGGGGCAGTTACTGCTGGTAAGTGTGATCATTATCTACCTCATCCTGGCTATACAGTTTGAAAGTCTGAAATATCCTGTCATTATACTCGTGGCCGTGCCCTTTGCGTGGATCGGCTCTATTCTTGTGCTTTGGGCTACAGGCGTAAGTCTGAATGCCCTTTCCTTCATGGGCGTACTGATTCTGACCGGTATTGCAGTCAACGACTCTATCCTGAAGGTGGACTTCATGCGGCGCTACCTCAACGACACGGGCGATCTCGACCAGGCCGTCACGCAGGCGGGCCTGCACCGTTTCCGTCCTGTGGTCATGACCAGCCTGACGACTATTTTTGGACTTGTGCCCATGCTAATTCCTTTCGGGGACGGATTTGCCTTCCGGCAGTCACTGGCCATCGCATTGATGGGAGGCATGGTGACCAGCACGGTACTCACCCTGTACCTGGTACCGATCATTTTTCACTGGGTGGAACGGAATGCCGGCAAGGTGCAAGAACAGCCGGCGACGGACCGCTAAGCGAAGGTATACTGTATAAATCGATAACATTCTACGAGATCATCATGGATTACACCAACCTGAGAAAGTCGGTTTTAGTTGCGCTTCTGGCGGCCGGCATGCTGGCCGGGTGCCAGGGAGACGGCAGTGAGGAACAGGAATCACCGCTATCCGATGAGGAGGAAGAGTCCGTGGAGGTGCGTCCCGAAGTTACCTTTGCCGTGGCAGACGACGAGCCTATTTATACCTATGTGGAGAGCCAGGGCCTGGTGGAGGCTGACCGGGAAATCACCATTTCACCCCGTATGAGTGGATATGTGACCACTACTAATATCGTGGAGGGTCGGCGCGTTCAGGAAGGCGACACCCTTCTGCAGTTTGCAGAGAGAGAGCTGGCACTGGATCTTCAAGAGGCCCGGAACAACCTGGCGGACGCCCGTCAGGAGTATGATCTTCAGAAAGAATCGGAAGGCTGGACCGGCACTCAGCGTGACGATGAGGCGCTGCGCATTTCAACAGGACTTGCCCAGGCCGAGCTGAATCTGGAGCGCATCCAAATGCAAATGGAAAATACCACGATTACCGCGCCCTTTACGGGTACCCTGGCGACCGAAAACAGGATCACGCCGGGAGCCTACCTGTCGGCCGGAACCGAAATCGCCACGCTTATTGATGACCGCACCCTACGCGTACGTTTTGACGTGCTGGAAGCCGAAGTAACCCGCATTGAACCTGGCATGCAGGCGGAAATAAATGCGCCGGGCGGCGTTCAGACGACGGGGGAGGTGGATGCTGTTTCGCCGGTCGTCAACAGCGATACCAAGACGGGAGAAGTGATCATCAGCATTGACAATCCTGGAGGCCGCATCAAGAAAGGTATGACCGTTGAAGGCCGTGTTTTGGTCGAACGACACACCGGTCAGGTACGCTTTCCACGTTCGGCGGTGCTTAGTCGTGACGGTGGACGCACCCTGGTTTTCAAGTACAATCCCTCCAATTCGGAGGTGGAATGGATTTACGTCACCCCGCAATTCCAGAACCGAGAATGGGTGATCGTCAATCACGAAGACATAGCACCTGGCGATACCATCGCCGTCGACCAGCATTTCTCGTTGAGTCATCTGCAGCTTGTTACGCCCATGATGCAGTCTCTTGAGCAGCAGGATGCCGAAGAAATTGGCGGAAACTGATATAATTTATGTAACAAATGGGTTGGTTTTCTCTCTTGTGGTTAGGAGTTGTGTCTTCAACGACTCAATACCCGTATTAACCGGAGAGTGGGAATGCCATACGGTCACAGGAATATTGACAATATCCTCCAGGAGTACAGGAAGTCCCTTGCTCCACCGGAGGAGGACTGGCCCTTTGATGTCCAGCTTGCCTCTCGTTGCCTGAACAAACGCCTGTATGACGAATCTCTGAATGTTACTGAGCTCAAGGAACTCTGCGGTATACAGTCCCGTAACTTCTCCGCCCGGTTCCGCTACTATACCGGCGAATATCCCAAGGATTTTCTCATCAGGCACCGAATAGCGGCCGCCAAACGAGTGCTCACCTCCGATACCTATAACGGCAGCAACCTGATGGAGTTGGCATTGTCCTTGGGCTTCCGAAGCCACTCCAGTTTTACCAAGGCATATCGCAGCAGGGAAGGGGTGGCACCATCCAAGCATATCTCAAGTCAGGTGAAATCCCATACCCGCACCTGAATTTCAAGACTCTTTTCAAGAGCCATTTCAAGCATGGAGGGAAGGGAGGGGGTAGATTGCCAAGTACACTACAACTATACATCAAATATGGGTAATCGCTATGACAAATCTACTTAACTATACATTTTTCATCCTATTACTAGTAGGAAACTTGTGGGTTGGGAACAGCTCGTTGACGACCCAAGAGAGCGTTGAGCTTAGCAACAGTATTTCATCGATAGAACTTGGACCAGCAGCAATATGCAATACTCTTGGCTGTATGGGAGGGCTGCAATTGTGTTCCGATGCTAAGGGTTCGATAGATATCGAATACAAGGGGGCTGGCCTCACCCTTGAAGTTACATACAAATGCTATCAGGTGCCTCGCGTAACAGTTGAGGAAGGCTAAATATAGAGGTAGAACTATGAATACTTATAAATATATAGCAATAATTGTATTCATTATTTGGTCTACAGTTCCTATTAATTTAGGAACTGTAGACCGAAATTTTAGCTATGATTTGATCTTAAAGAATGACTTAAATATTACAGATTTGGATATTTATCGTCCTTATCTATTTAGTGTAGATGATAATTCTGGAAATATGGCGGTTTACTCTTACGCAGATCATAGAGCATACATTATATTCAATGATTCAAAATCAGTTAAGATTTACGGAAAAGGACAAGGAGGAGGTCCTGAAGAGTTTAGAAATCCTACAGATATAAAATTTGATAAAAGTGGTAACTTTTGGATTGCTGATCCACATCTTGCCAGAATCAGTATGTGGTCACCAGATTCAGGCTTAATAGGGACCATTAATCATCAATTTGCTGTTCCAGAAAAAATCTCAGTATCTGAAGAATTCTATGTACTCAAGGATCAAACTTACTCTCCAACCCATGGTTTACTTAGATTATATAATTCAAATACAAAAGAGCATATAAGATTTGCAAAATTACCAGCTAAACTGACTGAGTCTGCATTATTAATGGACTCAATGATTAGTTCTGATTCAGAAAGAGTTTACGTTACAATGCTTAATGCTGGGTTGATATACTGTTTTGATAGAAATGGAGATAGTTTATATGAAATATCAACTATTGAACCGGTTAAAATTGCTGAACTCAAACTAATTGAAATAAATAATGTTGCTGGCCTCAATAAACTTGAAGCATATAAATTGCCAGAAGAAACTGTGCGTGCAGTTCTTGATCATGATATCAATGAATCATATCTGATCTCATTATTTGATGGTACCTCGAAGGGGGTAGGTCATTTTATTGATATATATGATAAAATATCTGGAATATATCTTGGATCAGTAAATTTGGAAAAGGTGACCGATAATTATGTCATAGGTATTGAAGTCCATTAAATCAATACTACACCTGCAGACTATAGATAAATCATATAATTACAGAATTGAAAGTTATGAGCTCATCAAGAAATAGCAGATTCACAATTCTCATAGTGATAATGATGATACTAAATGCTTTTCTTATCCTGAGTTTGAGGTGGGCCCCATAAGTTGTACCACCCCCGGTGCTAATTGTGGCTAAGAGATATGGATGAGCTCCTGTTGGTAGAAACCGAAGATATCATGGCTGATATTCGCAGGCAAAAGATACTCCCCGGAGTTCAAGTTTGCGGTAGTAATGGAAGCTCTGAGGGGGGATGATTTCAGACAAGGAGGTGGCCGACAAGTACGGGGTCCCATCCGGTCACCTTGAGCGATTGGAAGAGCCAACTGCTGGAGGAGGGGCACCAGGTCTGACGCCCGGCGGACCCGGAAAAACGAGCGGAAGAACAAAATCCGCCAGCTCGAGCAGAAGCTGGAACGCACCGAGGTCGAGCTGTCGCTGGCCAAGAACTTTTTAAAAAAACTTGACGCGCCCCCAGAAAATGCAACTGATTCAGACCTGGAAAGACCGCCAAGGGTTAAACCGATGCCTGCGGCTCGTGGGCCTGCCCAAAAGTACGTGGTATGCCCGCCAGAAGGCCTCTGAGGAAGGTCTCCGGGGAGGAAGTAGCAGCTGCGGGAACAGCTCGGGCCATCATCCGGGAGCATCCCGGATATGGCTGGCGCAAACTGCAGGCCGAGCTGACCGATCGCGGCCAGGTTGTCAATCACAAACGCCTCAAACGCGTGCTTCGCCAGACGGACCTGCGGCTGCTGCGATGGCTGCCTCGGCCGGGCCCCAGCGGTCCTCAGCAGGTCTTGGGAGCCCACAAAGGGCATTTAAATCGGCTGGCCGGTCGCCGTTTTGGGCCCTTCGAGCTGCTGTCGGGGGACTTTACCGAGCTGCAGTGGGCCCGGGTACATCGCAAGGGATGGCTGGGGGCGTTTTATGATCCCGCCGGATGCCTGCCCTGTGGATGGGCCCTCGGGAAGTCGGCCAACACGGATCTGGCCCTTGAGGCCTGGCGGAATGGTACGCCAGTGGTTCAAGGGGCACGGGAAGCCCCTGCAGGAAACAGTGGTGCATACCGATCAGGATTCGGTGTTCAAAAGTTACCGCTGGCTGGGAACACTGCTCCACGAGGATCAGGTAGAGGTTTCTTACAGCGAGCGGGGAGCTACCGACAATCCGTGGATCGAATCCCTGTGGAGTCGCTTGAAGGAGGAGATCGGCGAGCAGGCTTTACCAGGCGTCCTGCATAAACGGAAGTGCGGCAGATCATAAATGAATATGTGGACTATTACCGAACTCAGCGACGACACCAGTCGCTAGATTACCAGATCCCAATGGAGCTACTCACGAACCATAACGATAACAACCGGCATCATCCATCTGACCTGCACCAATTAGTACTGTAGGTGGTCCAATATTAGGGGCCCATGTCCGTTCAAGTCATAAGTGCAACACGAAGAAAGACCTCAGGGGACATCCCCTGAGGTCTTCCGCCAAGCGGGTTATATTCGTGTTGTCATGCAAAAATACACCCAACTCAGCGTAGAAAATCGTCATCAGATCAAAGCTCTGCTGGATGCGGGCCATAATCAAAGCGAGGTTGCCCGAACCATCGGCGTGGATAAATCTACCATCAGCCGGGAGCTTAAACGCAATGTAGCCAACGAGGGCGCGGAGAGCAAGGACTACTGCCCGGAGGCCGCCCAGAAGATGACCGACCGGCGTCACCGGGACAAGCCCAAACATCGCCGGTTTACCGACGCCCTCAAAGCCCAGGCCCGCCAGTGGCTCACCGAAGAGAAGCTTTCCCCGGAGCTGATCAGCGGCCGCTGGGGGGTGTTGGGCATCGAGGGGGTTTCCCATGAGACCCTCTACCAGTGGATCTGGGCGGCCAAACGCACGGCAGATCCCACCGACAAGGATCTCTACAAACACCTCAAACACGGGGCTCGCAAGGCCAAGCGGGGCAACAGGAAAGACAGCAGAGGTCACATCAAAGGCCGGGTATCCATTACCGAACGTCCCGAGGTCGTCGAAGAGCGCGACCCGCCTCGGCGACATCGAAGTCGATCTGATGGTGGGCAAGGCCCACAAATCAGCCCTGCTGGTGCTGACCGATCGGGCCACCCTGCTGACAGCCCTGGAGAAGGTAACTAGCCGGAAGGCCGATGGTATTGCCGACCGGATCACCCAGCGGCTGGGCCGGCTTCCATCGGCCTTCATCAAAACCCTGACCTTTGACAATGACAAGGCGTTTGCCCGTCACCAGGACATCGCCGAACAGCTGGATGCCGATACCTACTTCACCCGTCCGTATACCTCTCAGGATAAAGGAACGGTAGAAAACCGCATCTGGGTCATTCGACGGTTCTTTCCGAAGGGTACGGACCTGCGAGAGATCTCCGTCCAGCGCATCAAAACCGTCGAGCAGTACCTGAACTTTCGACCGATTCGTAAATTTGATTACCTTAACCCGATTCAACAAACCCTAAAACACCGCTGTGTTGCATTAATCACTTGAACACGGCATCTATACAAATTATCGAAAGAATATAGTAATAGGAGAACTTTCAGATTTTCCTACTATTGAAAATAGCATCAGAGACAATACCACGAAGGCTAACTCTGACACGCTACGCTTTTTGCCTAAGAAATTCACAAATCCTCTAAATTTAGTGCTTATATATCCAAAATCTTATTGTGGGGCATGTATCGATTTGGATCTTCCTATATTAAAGGAAATATCAAAGATGTACCCTTCAGTTATAAATGTTGCTGATAATGGTATTGATTACAATATGATTTCATTGATAGATGAAAATAGCGAAAACGTATCACTAGTAAGCTTTTCAAATACCGGCATTTCAGAACGAGTTCTTCAAGTAGATCTTCCTATTATTTACTTGGTTGATTTCAATGGGCAAATAATTTTGAAATATCAGTCAGTTTTTGGAAATGTTGAGAATCATAAGACATTCTTTGAAAAAGTGTTAAGTCTATTATCAATCACATATTCTGTCAATTAACTACAAGAGAGGAAATATATGACTACGAATAATCAAACTTCGAAACTAACGCTATTAGCGTTAATGGTAATGGCCATAATTTTGACCCTAATAACCGGGCCAATTCAAGTTGATGCACTACCAATAAAGAGTGAATATCAACAAGAGGATCCTGGGTTTTATCAATTAATATGTTCTGCTTCTTTATGTAATGGAGGATCACGATTATGCAGTATTATAAGTGTACCCTCAAGTACGCCTGGATTAGATTATCGTTATCCATGTTTTGAGCCTTCATTTCCATCTAATGAATTGGATTTCTAAATCAATATTTCTCTCCACGGTTTTGCTTTGTCTGTGGTGTCTCCCTAATTCTGGAGTAGAGTTGACCAGGATTGGGGGAATATCACTTAGCAAAGAGTTGGCGGGATCCGAAATCCTATTTAGTGTTGATAAATCCAAGCTTGATATAGCCATATATTCTATAACATCTAGTAAAATAGCTAGAATATCACATAACAATTACAAAGAACAAATAACTCATATAAAAGTTGGCCAATTAAGACCTACTGATCTGTTATTTAACCAAACTGGGGATATCATTTCTTTATCACCAGAAACAGATAGGGAATTTATTTGGCAGGATAATGGTGTCGTGAAAATATTATTGAATGATAGTGGTACTACTTCTTACAGGCGGGTGATAATGGGTGATTTTGTTGTTAACCTTCACGGCAAATGCTTTGCACAAAATTCATGTATGAAATTAACATACGGAAGTAATGAAGTTTATTTTGCACGATTTCCCAATGAACTTTCAAATGTTGGATTTATAAGAAATAGCCCCATTGCAGCTGATCAATCCAGTATATATTTAGGACAAAACAATTTTGGTTTAATCAGCCGATATAACTTGAGCGGCATGCTAATTTATGCCATCCCAACTATACGTTCGATTGAACACAAACCAACTCAGGAAGTTCGACATAATACCCGCATATCGCTATTTGGAAGAATTGCTAGAACTACTATCACTTCACGTTATAATGATGCAACAAACTCAATTTTGGATATAGATGTGAACGATAAGTATATCATTACTCTCTTTTCAGGATCAAAGAAGTTAGCAGGGAGATATATAGATGTTTACAATAAGAATAATGGGGAACCCATTGGGAGTATCGCATTGAATAAAATTACTAAAAGGAATGTGATAGCGCTTGAAGTTGTAGGAGATAGTATATTTTTACTTTCCCAGGACGCACAGCTGAGTAATTATGTTGATGAATTCAGATTGGTATTTACTTAGAAATGGCACAATTACTGTGATTATTCCTCCTTGCAACTTTATCAATCCTTTCTTACTTAGATAGTAAATATTCCACCATTTCGTTGCCCCATGGAAAACCTGTTCCGACGACGATATCTGATCTCGCTTACCTACATGATCGTAGTCGTCGTTGGTATTGCTGCCTGGCAATCCATTTCGTTGGAGGAGGCGCCTGAGCTTAATCAACCCTCTATCTCCATCAGCTATAGTTGGGGCACCACTTCGCCGGAGATCGTCGAAAAAGAAATTACCCGCAAGGTTGAGTCTGCCGCCAACAGGCTGCGGGATGTAGAGCGGATTGTCTCTTCAACAAGTGAGGGCAGTTCAAGCGTTACCATCTATTTCAGTAACAATGCTCCTGTGGATTTCCGCAAAGTGGAGTTGCAGGAGTATCTGATCGGCATGCAGGAATCGCTGCCTCCCAACGTGCGGAATCCCAGCATCACGCACAGGGTGCCGGAGGAGCTCCAGGATACACAGAATCTGCTCCACTATACCATCAGTGGAGAACGGCAGGTAAACGAATTGCTGGACTATGTGGACCAAAACATTCGATTGCCTCTGCTGGGTGTAGACGGAGTATCCGATATATCCGTTCAAGGGGCGGCACGACCGGCACTAGTGTTGGAGTTTAATCCCCAGATGGTTGACAGGTACAACATCAATCCCAACGCCATCGGATATCAGATAACTACCAATTTTCAGTGGCGATCATCTGGATTTATAGAAACTTCCGGGAATCGTTACAGCATGTTGGTGCCGCCACAGTATGAGAATCTTGACGATATCCGCAGCATGTGGATCTCCGTACCAGGATCCGAGCGTCGTCTGCGTCTTTCAACCGTTGCCAATGTTTCTATACAGGATGCGCCTACCACCTATGCTTACCGTATTAACGGCACGCCGTCTCTGACCATACAATTCATCAAAAAAAGCGGTGCGGATGCCATCCGGCTGGCGGAATTGCTCCGCGGCAGAATGGACGAAATTCGCAGTGAGATGCCGGAAGAATTTACATTGCGGCTGGTGAATGATTATACGGAGGATCTAAGGGAGCAATTCGACAGTTTGCAGAATCAGGCACTGGCCAGTCTGGCGGTCGTATTTCTAATACTCCTGGCCTTCATACGGCGTTTCCGGGCCCCATTTGTGATTCTTGGTAGCATCATCTTTTCACTGCTGCTTAGTTTGGCCATTCTCTACTTCATTGGCTATACGCTGAATGTACTGACCCTCGCCGGCCTTACCGTGGCCCTGGGCATGATTATTGACAACGCCGTAGTAGTTTTTGAGCAGGTGAATCCAGGACTGCCGGACGATCGAGAGAGCCGTATCCAGCATGTAGTTGAGCAGCTTCCACGGTCGGTGGTACCTGTATTGGGTGCAACCCTAACCACGGTGGGCATTTTCATACCTCTGTTTTTTGCGATGGAAGAGCTCCAGCTGTTCCTGGTGCCCCTCGCTGTAGCTCTCTCATCCACTTTGGTTTCCTCAGTGTTTATCGCCTTATCCTGGATTCCCTATTCACTGATCTGGCTTGTTCCTCCCAAATCGGACAGCAAGGAGATTGCCAGAGAAGCGCGTGGATTCTTCAAGAAGTTTCGCAGGGGACTTCTTTGGCTTTTTGCCTTTCGCCATCGTGCCCGTTGGTTTTTTTACGTGGCTCTTATAGCCGTATTCGGAATTCCCATCTGGGCTATTGAGACGCCGGCCTTCGATGACGAGGAAACACAAACCTGGTGGCCTGAATTTACCCGGGTCTACTTTGATAACCGCTCCGATATCGATCCCTGGGTAGGAGGGTTGTCGTACCGGTTCTTCAATGATATTTATTTTGGAAGTCCCTGGGGAGGCTACTCAACCCAGCAGAGTATCTATGTCAGTATTAGAACCCCGCAGGGAACGCCCTACGAAGAAATCAACAAGATGGCGCTTAATTTCGAGCGCATTGTGCAACCTTATGCGGACGCCTTTACATACTACCAGGCACAGGTAAACAGCCGCAATGAAACGGCCAACCTCCGCTTCTATATCAAAGACGAATATCTTACCCGTCCTGAGCCCTACATATTCTACGCAGAAGCTCAGTATCTGGCCGCACGCACGGGCAATTCGGGTATTTCGGTAGGTGGGCTGGGTGACGGCATCTCCACGGGGCTGGGAAGCATGTCCATCAACAGGAGCATCTATCTGACGGGCTACTCCTATGATGGTCTGCTGGATGTTGCCCGGGACCTGGAACGCAGGCTAACACGCAGCCGGAGGGTGAATAACGTCGATATTCATGGATCGGGGGGATATGGCAACGAAGAAACCTTTCACTATTTCTTGGATCCAAGGAAGGAAGAAATGGCCATGCGTGGTATAGATTGGCAGGAACTCAGTCAGGCCATATCCATGGACGTCAACACCAGCAATACGGCCGGCAGTATTGAGATGAATGGGCAGAGCATGCAGGTTATCACCAGAAACATTACGCCTGCCGACCGCCCCGAACAGCTGCTGAACAAAAAGCGCATCAGCGGACCCGATAGCACCATGTTTACCCTGGAGCAGGTGGCGGAGGTGAGCCGGGAGAAAACCCAGTCAACCATCAATCGGGAAAACCAGTCATACTCACGCACGGTAGGTGTGGATTTCCTTGGTCCACATCGCCTGGCCACCGATTACATCGATGGCGTGGTGGAGGAGACGCCCACACCGGTTGGCGTGACCATCAGCACCAGCCGAAGCGGCACATGGAATTTTGGAAGTTCCGAGCAGACCCGAAACTTGCTGTTCATCCTGGCTATGACCGTCCTGAGCGTATGGATGATCGTCTCGGCCTTGCTGGAATCGTGGGTGGATCCGCTGATCGTGATTTCCGCCGTGCCCCTCAGTCTTATTGGCGTGATGATCGGCTCCCTGTATCACGATCTGGCCTTCGACCAGGGAGCTATTGCAGGCACCCTGCTCTGTGTTGGTGTAGTGGTCAATAACTCCATCCTCCTTATGCACGAAAAGCAGTATCTGCGCGGTAAGGGCATTCACGGCATACGAAGCTGGCTGTATGTATACCGCAACAAGATGCGGGCGGTGATGGTGACGACACTTACGACCATCGGAGGACTTCTCCCCATCCTTATTCTGAGCGACCACGATATTTGGCAGCCGCTCGCCACCATCGTAACTTGGGGACTGGGCATCAGTACGGTGCTCATCCTGTTATTGATGGGCCTCTGGGAGAAGACAAACCTGAGAAGCGCAAACGATTAGCACTACCCGCTTCTCATGAACCGTTACCATCCTACAGCGGGACAAATAACGTTCACTTGCCTGTTCCTTGTCCTCGCCCCGAGCTGTCTCGCCACCCAGTTTGAACAGGTAAAATCCAAGCATGAGATGAGCTGATGACACGAGCTTCTTTTGTATGTAGTGTTATCATAATTACAGGTCTCCTGTGGTTCAATGGGTGCAATGATAAGAATCAGGAGCCGCCTCCCCTTAAACTGGGCGCGGCCTACCTGGACTCCGATGCCTTCCAGCGTTTTCAGATGAGCCTCAAGAGGGAACAGTCACGCAGCACGAGTGAGAGAGAGCTGATCAACAATGTCATAGCCGAGGTGCTTTCGCGTACCCATACGACCCTGAGCCTGCCGGTGTACTACACGACGAGTTCCCTCGCGGCCTACACCGACAGCAGCGACCGCATCCTCCTGAAAACCAGCGAGCTGAGCGGGTCCGAATTCGGCCGCTACAGCTACTATTCAGTGGGAAAGACCCGGAAAGGGGACATCACCGTTCTGTTTTTTCTACTTCGAAAAAACAGCACACCGGATATCGAAGTGGACCTGATGGTGGCGACTGTGGGACGTGACGGAGGTGTCCGATCCGCAAGATCTGTGGCGCCTTTTCAGCGTGCTGTTACTGGCAAAAGGATTAACAGCGAGGTCGAGGTCAGTAAGGACTTGCGCATCGTAAGCCGCATACACGATACGGGGAACGACGTAGTTGCAAGCGCTTCTGTGGAATACCGTGATTTTCATGTGCGCGCAGACGGACGCATCATAGAACCCCCCTTTGAGGATTAGCGGCTCGGAGCAAGCCATGAATTACTTCTCGTTCCCATGTGTTGTAGAATGCAGGATGAAAACTCTTTCACCCCCTGCCCCTATATGGTATTGCATTAGCCTCACAGGTTGAGTAATCTACACCTGAACTATTGGAAACTGTCTTTCGCACCTGCCATGACACGACGCATACTTCCTGTCCTCCTGCTTACGCTTTTTCCCATGCTGGCTTTCGCCCAGGTTGACGCTCTGGTGCAGCAGGCGGATTCGCTTTATGACCTGCACGAAGAACAGAAGGCGCTTGAGGCTTATGACCGTGTACTGGAGCAAGCCCCCGATCACTACCGGGCACTCTGGCGCAGCAGCCTCCTAAATGCGCGCGTGGGCAACCGGCAGGAGGGGAGTGCCGAGCAGCGGGAGTATTTCAGCCGGGCTCGTGATCTGGCTGATAGAGCACTTCAGGTGGACTCCACAGATGCCGAATCAAATTTTGTGATGGCGGTGGCCATGGGACGCATGGCGCTGATATCGGGCGCTCGTGACCGGGTTGCGGCTTCCCGTGACATCAAGAGATATGCTCAGAAAGCCCTGGAGATAGATCCCGATCATGCCGGTGCCCTGCACGTAATGGGTCGCTGGAATTTCAGGATTGCCAACCTCAGCTTCGTAGAACGCCTGGCAGCCAATACACTATTCGGGGGCGTCCCGGGTCCAGCCAGCAATGAACGGGCGGTCGAACTTACCGAAAAAGCTATCAGCATCGATGGCGATGTCCTGCTCTACTACTTCGACCTGGCTACGGTCTACCGGGAGATGGGAATGGATGAGCAGGCTATTGAGACCTGTCAGACGGCCCTGAAAATGCCATCCCGGTTGCCGGATGACGACGAGAACAAGCGGAAATGCCGGGAGCTTATCGAGGACCTGCAGTAGCCCTGCCTTCGCCGTAGAAAGCCCCGTACGCTTTTGCGTAGCCCGAATTTAGCTTACCTTTCCCGGTCCGGAACCGTGGACCATCCTACGTAGCCATGCGCATCGACCCGAAATACTTCAACGTCTTTATTTTTATTCTGGCCATAGTTGCGGCCGCCCTTATTGTGTTTTACTCGGTGTCCACTGACCGAAGCAACCAGCGTAAGTTCAGGGAATTTATCACCTCATCGGATTCTCTGGGCCTCGAGTACTGGAACGAGGCTTTTTCAAACGACACCCTCAGCATTGAGGAACTTGATAGTCGATTTGTACTGGTAGATTTCTGGGCTACCTGGTCGGTATACGGTGATGAGCGTCACCGGCACCTTCATCGGCTTCTCGAAGAACATCCCGAAATCCTGACAGTACTGGCGGCATCGGTTCGGAATCCGCTGGAAGAGGTGCGGGAATACCGCGAGCAGCACGGCTTTCCCTTCACCTATGTGGACGGCACGCGCATCTTCACCAAGTACCGGGTGCCGGGTATTCCCACCATGATTCTCTATGGACCGGATGGCAGGATAAGAACGGTGTTTGTGGGCTTTGAAGGGGAGGCCCAAATAGACAGCCTGAACCGTGTTATTTCCCATGGATCCTGATCGCTGGATAGTATATAACGGCGAACTTCGGTTGGCGGATGAAACCTTGTTTCCCGCCGGCGCGCGCCCGGTTTTATACGGGGACGGCTGCTTCGAAACCTTCCGATCCTACAGCGGATCAATGCTGCATTTCGCGGACCATCTAGAGCGCATGATTCATGGGTTGGAGTATCTTGATATTAATATTCCTAAAGTATTGCAAGACAGTAAATTTCAATCTTTTGTTCATAAATTATTGAATGAGAATGGACGAGCGGATAGGGAGGCGATGGTCCGCCTGCAGGTGTGGCGGGAAGGGGGCAGGGGATACAGACCGGAGGAAGACGCCCGGACCGGCTATGTGCTGACTTGTGGTCAGCTGCCCCAAAAAACGTCCGACCTTACGCTGGCCACGGTATCCACACGACGTATTCCCGAAGCTTCGCTGGCTTCGCGTTTTAAGTTGAGCGGGGGCACCAATTATATCAGGGCAGCCACGGAGGCAGCGGATATGGGGGCGGATGACGCCCTGATGCTGACGACAGACGGCATGGTGTCGGAGACGACCATTGCCAATGTTTTCTGGCTGAAGGGAAACTCTGTAAGCACCCCTTCGGAGCATTGTGACCTGTTGCCGGGCATCACAAGGGGTATCGTACTGAAATTGCTACGCCGTATGGGCGATCTGCAGGTGAAAGAGGGCGCATTCGGGCTGGAGGAGCTGCAAGAGGCGGATGCGGCCTGGGTGTGCAATTCTCTGCGCGAAATTCAGCCCGTTTCCCGACTGGACGACGTGAGCTACGATATGGCTCATCCCATTCATCGCAGGCTGGACGAAGCCTTCGATGCTTATGTAGAACGAAATCTTGAGCCCCTGCAGCGATGAGCGGCAAGTTGGATACCTATTTACAGGCGCTGCGCAACCGGGGACCGGTGGTCCTGCTTGAGTCGCAGTCTCCCGACCACCCGGAGGGCAGGGTTTCCTACCTGGCGGGCGAGCCTGAATACGTCCTGCACATGCCGCCCGGCGGGGGAAAGGACAACCCGTGGGACATACTGCGTGAATGCTACGCGCAACGACAGGACTGGCTGTTCGGCTTCCTGGGCTATGATTTGAAAAATCACCTGGAGGATCTCCAATCGGCCAATCCCGATCCCGTGGGGGCCCCGGACCTCTGGTTTATGCAGCCGGGCGTGCTGCTGGAATACCGTCACGGGGACGGCGACGTTCGTGCGCTGAAGGGGGAAGTGCCGGCCGAGGAGGTATCGCAGGACCCGAAGGAGGGGAGCGCCGTTCTCGAAGTCAGCGATTTTACCTCCTCGACCAGTCGTTTTGATTACCTGAACCGCATTCGGGAGGCCCAGGAGCGTATACGCGAGGGCGACTTTTACGAAATCAACCTATCGCACCAGATGAGCGGTCAATTTACGGGCGATCCTTTCGATCTCTACCGGCGCATGCGCCAGGTGGGACCGGTTCCCTTTGCCGCCTTTATGGAGACCGGGGAGCTGTCGGTCTGTTCGCTCTCGCCGGAGCGTTTCCTGGCGCGCAGGGGCGACCGTGTTTTCTCCCAGCCTATCAAGGGTACCGTGGAGCGGGGTGCCGATCCCGAAGAAGACCGCAGGCTGCGCGATGGCCTCTCCGTCTCCTCTAAGGACCGGGCGGAGAACCTGATGATCGTGGACCTGGTACGCAACGATCTGAGCCGGGTCGCCCGAAAGGAAAGCGTGACCGTGCGGGATCTTTTCCAGGTGCAGACTTTTGGCACCGTCCACCAGATGGTTTCCACCGTAGAGGCAAGGGTGGACACGGACGACCCTTTCGAGATTATCCGGGCCTGCTACCCCATGGGTTCCATGACCGGCGCGCCGAAAATAAGTACAATGAAATACATCGAAGAGCTGGAAAACTATCGCAGGGGAGTATACTCGGGGGCCATCGGCTACCTCGATCCCAAGGGTAATTTCGATTTTAACGTGGTGATACGCACCGCACTGATCCGCGGCAACCGTCTCTTCTACTCGGTGGGGGGGGCCATCACCAGCGATTCCGACCCCGGGTCCGAATGGAGGGAAACCCTGGTGAAGGGAAGGGCGCTGACGCAGCTCTTCGGTTGACGGTGCTCATGAAATGATTGTGTGTCTTTTGGAGTTTTGAATGTCTGACATCAGAATCTTCCAAAATGGTACCGCATGAGCCAAGGGCACGAAAACATTGAAACGCTGGGGCAACTGAAGGAGAGCGGATGGGAATCCCGCTCCGTGAAGAAGGAAATCCGCTCCAATCTTATCCGGAAGATTCAGGACGGAGAGAACCTGTTTCCCGGTATTCTCGGGTACGATACGTCGGTTATTCCCCAGATTCAGCACGCCCTTCTGGCACGACACGATCTCATCCTGCTGGGACTCCGGGGCCAGGCCAAGACGCGCATTCTGCGTATGCTGGTTAACTTCCTGGACGAGTACATGCCCGTGGTTGCCGGCTCGGAGATCAACGACGATCCCTACAATCCCATCTCGCGCCATGCGCGCCATCTGATAGGGGAGGAGGGGGACGATACACCCATAGAATGGGTGCACCGAAGCAAACGTTACGGAGAGAAGCTGGCCACACCCGACACCACGGTTGCTGATCTCATCGGCGACATCGATCCCATCAAGGCGGCCTCGGAGAAACTCACCCTGGCCGATGAGCGGGTGATCAATTTCGGACTTATACCGCGTACCAACCGCGGTATTTTTGTCATCAATGAACTGCCCGACCTACAGCCGCGCATCCAGGTATCTCTGCTCAACATCATGCAGGAGCGCGACATCCAAATCCGCGGATTCAATGTGCGCATCCCATTGGACGTCTCCATGGCCTATTCGGCCAACCCGGAAGATTATACCAACCGCGGGAATATCATCACTCCCCTGAAGGACCGTATCGATTCGCAGATACTGACCCACTACCCGAGGGATCTGGAAACGGGTATGAAAATCACAAGCCAGGAGGCCTGGGTGCGGCGCAACGGTCAAACAGGTATCGAAGTGCCTCAAATTATACGCGAAATGGTCGAGCAGGTGGCCGTTGAGGCGCGGAATTCCGAGTATATTGACCAGAAGAGCGGAGTCTCCACACGTATGACCATAACGGCCATGGAGCAACTCATATCGGCCGCCGAGCGCCGCAGCATCGCCCGCGGGCAGGAGCGTACCGCCGTGCGGGTGACCGATCTCTTTCACATGGTCCCCGCCCTCACCGGCAAAATGGAACTGGTATACGAGGGCGAGCAGGAGGGCGCCGTCAATGTGGCACGACACCTCATCGGGAAAGCCGTCAAGAAGATATTCACGCGCCGCTTTCCTGATCCAAAGCGTCAAAAGAAGCAGGACGATCCCTCGGTCTACCGCGAAATACTCGACTGGTTTTCGCAGGGCCATACCCTGCAGATACGCGACGACCTGGAGGAGTCTTCCTACCGCAAGGCCCTGGACGGAGTACCCGGCCTGAAGGAGGTGGCCGATACCTACGGAATGGCGGACGACAGCGACGGGGATGATTCCGAACAGGTGCGCTACGCCCTCATGGACCTGATCCTGGAGGGCTTGCATCAGCATTCCATGCTGGGCCGCGACGATCTGGATGAAGGGCGCAGCTATACCGACATGCTCGACAGCATGCTGGGCTCGATGGGGGACATGGACGACCTGGAGGATCTGGACGATTATAATTCGTGATGCGTTGCAATAACTGCCTCATACCCGTATCTTTATCGACCTGAAATCAAGGCAAACGACATTTCCCAATGCAATGAAGAAAGGAATTCACCCAGAATACAACGAGATCAAGGTCGTGCTGAGCGACGGGACCGAGTTTACAACCCGCAGTACCATGGACGCCAAGGAAGGGGTCTACCACAGCGAGGTTGATTCGAAGAACCATCCCTTCTACACCGACAACATGAAGCTGCAGAAAAAGGCCGATCGCATCGACCGCTTTAACAAGCGTTACGGCAAGGACAGCGAAGAAGAATAGGCCGTACCGCTCACGTTTTTTCAGGACTTTTCCGGTTGCAAGGCGGGGAAAGTCTTTTTTTTAAGTCTCCGCTATGACCCTGCACGTCTTTACCGTTGGACCCTTCGCTGAGAATACCTACCTGCTGATCGAAGAGGGCAAGGCCCTGATTGTGGATCCCGGCTTTGCCCGGGATTCGGAAATGGAACCTGCTCTTCGGAAACTGAATGAGTCGGAGGCCGAACTGCTGGCCGTGGTGCTGACCCACGCGCATGTGGACCATGTGCTTGGGTTGCGCAGGGTGCTTGACCGGTATGAAGTGTCGGTCTATCTGAACGACAATGACCGCTATCTTTGGAACCATTTTCCCTCCCAGGCTTCCATGTTCGGTTTCCGTGCCGAAGCATTCGATGTTGAGCCGGAGCCGCTGGAAGTGCAACAGGGATGGGAAATGGGCCCCTTTTGCTTTGATGTACGCTACACGCCGGGGCACGCTCCGGACCACGTCTCCCTTTACAGCGAGCGTGAGGGGCTGGTGATTGCAGGCGACGCCCTGTTCAAAAACGGCATCGGGCGTACCGATCTTTACAAAGGAGATATGAACGTACTGACCAACTCCATCCGGGAGCAGCTCTACACCCTTCCTGACGAGACAGTGGTATACCCGGGTCACGGGCCCTCTACCACTATCGGTGAGGAGAAAAGCTCCAATCCCTTCGTGCAGGGTTGACGCACCGGAGAGGACTGATTCCCTATTCCCCGTCCTGCTTTTCTCTCTCCCTGGATTTTGAAGCCTGCTCTTCGCGCTGCTTTTTGAGCTTGCGGATCTGTTCGCTGTAGAAGTCTTTGTTTTCCTTATTGCGGCGTTTGAGCCTCTTGTAAGCCCTGATGGCCAGTTCGGTCTTGCCCTGCCGCGCGTGAATGTCCGCCAGCGTGTCGGAGATAATGTCATCCACATCACCGTCCGAAGATTCCTCGGACCGGACTGATGCTTCGTCCCCGGACGGCTGAATGCGTTTGGATTCAACGCTTGAGAGGCGTCCGATAAGTGCGTCCAGGTCCAGTACAGGTTCGCCGTGGGCATCACGGGTCCTGTTTCGGGAGGGTGGGAAGGAGGAATCCTCCGAAGCCGTCCACGCGTCGAACATCTCCGGGTGACTCAGATAGTAGTGCAGTTTTCGTAAAAATGGGCTGCCGGGCGCGTGGATGTGTGCCCGGTGCGCCCACGTTACGGCTTCCTCATTCTCGTCGCGAAGGTGGTGAAACCAGGCCAACAGGAAGAAGCCTACCGCGTTGGGACCCTGCCGGTCGAACTGCTCCTGCAGGCGGCGGATGGTTTTTTCGGGCTGGCCGTCGAACTGTTCGGCGTAGGAGGCAAACGATTTGGGAATCTCAAACGGCAGCTGCGGCATGTGGAGGACGGTAGTTCCGGACAATTTCAGATGCTAATTATACAAATGAATGGGGATGGCAGTCAAAATAATTTCCGTTCCGCTACCATCCGCTCACGGCGTCCTGGAAGATGTTGTTGGCCAGCTGCTCCAGGGCTTCGTCGGCGGCGGTGGATTCACCCTGGATGGGATCCTCGTTCGGGTCGTAGGTGGAGCGACCGTTGAAGTTCTGGCTGAACTCCGGCTCCGACTCGCCGGTGTAGGAGAAAGTGGCACGCACGGTAATGATCACCTCGTTCTGGTCGGCCTGCTCCTCCCCGGTAATGCTGAACGGGCGGTTGTTGTAGGAGACGATGGATCCCTCCAGTACGGCATCGGCAGTCTCGCGCGAGTTGGCCAGGCTTAGCCGGGTCTGGTTGACGAAACGGTTTATCAGGACGGAATTTAATCGGTCGCTCAGGTCGCCCAGGCTGTTGGAGGACTGGTCCGCGAAGAAGGGAATAAAGACTGTGTTGACCTCTTCAGGTATGGACGTCCCAGTGAATCCGTAACGCAGGCAGCCCGTGCACAGCAGAAGCGTCAGCAGGGCGGAGGCGGCAAGGCGGAGCGTCGTGCCCCCTGAGGTTCGGATCAGTCTATTCGAGCCCATACTGGTCCAGTTTTCGGTAGAGGGTACGCTCGCTGATGCCGAGTACTTCGGAAGCTTTGCGCCGGTTGCCGTCAAATTTCTTGAGAGCCTGCTCGATCAGGAACCTTTCGGTCTGCTCGATGCTGGGAACCGTATCGCCGTCGAAGAAGGCTTCAAAAGCACCGGGACCATGCTCCTCCTCTTCGGAGATATCGGCCTCGGCGAAGGAGTCCACCCCGATGTCGCCAATGGCCGAATCCTCTGATCCCATATCGGGAGAGGAGCCCGAGCCGGGGGTGTGTTGAGCGTTTACGTCCTCGGGAAACTTTTCGGCCAGGGCTTTCAGGTTTTTTCCCGAAAAGGTAGTGTACAGAAAGCTCCCGATCATCTTTTTCAGGTCGCTGATGTCGGTGCGAAGCTCCACCAGGGCGCGGTAGATCAGCTGCTGGTCGCCTTTGCCGAAATCCGAGTTGGGGCCCTCACGCTCCTGTTCGCCCGCGAGCACCGGCAGGTTGTCGGCCGACCCGGTATGCTGGCGGCCCTTGAGATATTTTTTGAGCGTTTCGGTGTCGATGAACTGCGACTTTTCAAGCACAACCAGCTGCTCGGCTACGTTGCGCAGCTCGCGCACGTTTCCAGGCCAACGATAGGAGATCAGCAGCTCCTTCGCCTCATCGGAGAAGCCCTTGAAGACCGAGTCGTACTTGGCCGAGTACTCCGTGACAAAAGTTCGGAAAATGGGGATGATATCGTCGGGTCGATCACGCAGGGGGGGGAGCTTGATCTTGACGGTATCGAGCCGGTAATAGAGGTCTTCCCGAAAGGCACCGTCCTGCACCAGCTGCCAGAGGTCCTGGTTGGTTGCGGCGATCACGCGCACGTCGGTCGTGCGCATTTTGCTGGAACCTACGCGAAAATACTCGCCTGTCTCCAGCACGCGCAGCAGCTTTACCTGCACGTTCTTTGGCGTGTCGCCTATTTCATCCAGGAAAATGGTGCCCTGATCGGCCTTCTCGAAATAACCCTGTCGCGCCTCGTGAGCACCGGTAAAAGCGCCTTTCTCATGTCCGAAGAGCTCGCTTTCGATGATGCCTTCGGGGATGGCGCCGCAGTTGACGATTACCAAGTTGTGGTCGCCGCGTTTTGAAACCTCGTGGAGGGCGCGGGCGGTAATATCTTTGCCCACGCCACTTTCACCCTGCAAGAGCACCGTAATGTCGGTGTCGGCCACCTGCATCACCTTGTCAATGACCTGTTTGATGGCGTGGGACTCTCCGACCAGGCCGAAGCGTTCCTGGAATGCGTCTCGGTCCATGTCTGCCATCTGATTCATTGGGGTTCAGGCCCGGATTGTGGGGGCATCATGCGCTTTCGGCGACCAGCTTGGCGCTCTGATTGCGGCTGAAGTCTCGAATGCTGCTGCGGCCGATGACGTCGCCGAAAAGAGTGGCGGAGGTGCAGTCGGTGATTTTCACTTCCACGTATTCGCCCTTTTTGATGTCACCGCGGTCGAAGATGACCATCTTGTTGGTATCGGTACGCCCGCAGAGCTGCTCGTCGGAACGCTTGCTGGTGCCTTCCACGAGCACCAGGTGGCGCCGGCCGATCTCCCGGCGGTTACGCTCTTCCTGGATGGCCATCTGCTGGTCGATAATTTCGGTGAGCCGGCGCTTTTTGATCTCCTCGGGTACGTCGTCTTCGTACTTGCGCTGGGCAAGGGTACGCCCCCGTTCTGAATAGGCGAACATGTAGGCCAGGTCATAGCGCACCTGGGACATCAGCGAAAGGGTGTCCTCATGCTCCTCTTCGGTCTCCCCGCAGAAGCCGGCGATAATGTCGGTCGAAAGGGAGACCCCCGGGATGATTTCGCGCATTTTTTCGATAAGCTCCAGGTACTGCTCGCGCGTGTAGGGGCGGCGCATGCGCTCAAGGACGCGGTTGCTGCCTGACTGTGCCGGGATATGGATGTAGTTGCAGAGATTGGGCTGCTCGGCGATGGTGTGCAGCAGCTCCTCGGGGAAATCCTTGGGATGGGGGGAGGAGAAACGGATGCGCAGCTCGGGATGCACCTGGCTGGCCTCGTACATGAGGCGGGAGAAGTCGTTCTCGCCGTCACGGTAGGAGTTTACGTTCTGTCCCAGCAGGGTCACTTCGCGGTAGCCCTGTTCGGCAAGCTCCCGGAGCTCTTCCAGGATACTCTGCATGTCACGGCTCCGCTCTCGTCCCCTGGTGAAAGGTACCACGCAGAAGGCGCACATATTGTCGCAGCCCCTCATGATGGTCACAAAGGCGCTGACGCCGTTGTCGCCGGTGCGAACAGGGGTGATGTCAGCGTAGGTCTCCTCCTGCGAGAGAATGGTATTGACCGCCTTGCGACCGTCGTCCACTTCGGCCAGAAGCTTGGGCAGGTCGCGGTAGGCGTCCGGCCCCACGACCATGTCCACCAGCTTCTCCTTTTCGAGGATCTTGTCACGGATGCGTTCAGCCATGCAGCCCAGCACGCCTACGGTCAGCTGCTCCTTCTCTTTTTTGAGGTGACGGAACTCCCCGAGTCGGCTCCAGACTTTCTGCTCGGCGTTTTCACGGATGGAACAGGTATTCAGGAAGATGATGTCCGCCTGCTCCGGCTGCTGCACGGGCTGCATGCCCTCCTCCATCAGGATGGAGTTGACGATCTCCGTGTCGGAGAAGTTCATCTGGCAGCCGTAGGTCTCAATGTAGAAATTGCGGTTGCTCACAGCGGTTGGACTCAAAATTCGGCAGCTTGGAATTGGATAAAATACAAAAAGGTCCGCTCATTTTGAAGCTTGCGGAGGCTGGTGGACCGTGACTCAGTTGGGCCAGGTGTCGGGGCTCTGGCGCCACTTGCCGAGCATTTCCAGGTCTTTCTGGGCGATGTAGTCGTTTTCCACGGCTACGTTGACCAGGGTGGTGTAGTCGGTCAGCGAATAGACCGGTATATCGATCTCTTTGAATCGCTCAACCGACCGGTCAAATCCGTAGGTGAAGATGCTAAGAATGCCAAGCACATCGGCACCGATAAAACGCAGCGCCTCCACCACAGAGAGGGCGGAACCCCCGGTGGAGATGAGGTCTTCAACCACGAGGGTGGACTCGCCTTTCTGGATGCCGCCCTCGATCTGGTTGCCCATGCCGTAGGTCTTGGGACGGGCCCGTACGTAGCTCATGGGACGGTCGAGGTTGCCGGCCACCCAGGCTGCGTGGGGGATGCCTGCCGTGGCGGTACCTGTAATTACCTCCACGTCGGAGTGGTTTTCGCGGATGAAATCGGTAAAATGTCGTGCGATTGTCCGGCGGATCTCGGGGTGACGAAGGGTGAGGCGATTGTCGCAGTAGATGGGGGAGTGCCAGCCGGAGGCCCAGGTGAAGGGATCGTTGGGCCGGAGTACGACGGCGTTGATTTCCAGCAGGTTCAGTGCCAGTTCTTCAGCAAAGGATGAATCGATAATCATGTCGTAATGCTTTGGTCTCAAGTATCATATTTCTACCCGCGCAATATAGGGAATATTGGCCGGGAATATCTCATGCTATTGCCATGACCAGGTAGCGCAGCCCGGCCAGGCAGACAAACGCGTAGACGCCCGCCAGCAAGTCGTCAAGCAGGATGCCCCAGCCACCCGGAAGATCTTGCAGGCTGTTGACGCCCATCGGTTTCTTGATGTCGAAAAAGCGGAAGAGAAAGAAGCCCGCCACCAGAAGCAGGAGGTTGGCGCCGGTGGAGGAGAAGAAGGGCACCAGCACGAAGGCCATGGACTGCCCTGCGAATTCATCCATGACCAGGGGGGAGGGATCGCCTCCCCAGGTGCGCTCGCACTCTTCGGATACCCAGAGTGTGACCCAGCTGCAGATGAGGGTCAACACGATCATGCCGTACCAGGGGGCGTAGACCCCCGTGAAGTAGACGGGAATGAGGGCAAAAAAGGAACCCCAGGTTCCCGGGGCGTTGGGCAGAAAGCCCGCGTAAAAAAAACTACCGATTATCGGCTTCGCTTTTTGTAGGCTCATTGAGCGTAATTATCTCTTTATTGACGACCAGGTATTCGATACCGGAGTAGAGGGTAAAGATCACTACAAAGATCATGGCCCATCCCAGTACGCCTGACTGCAAGAGCCGGAGGGCGGGTTCGCTGAGCCATACGTCGGTCTGAATGAAAAGTCCCACCACAAGGACCATGTAAAGGAAAAACATCTGCAGCAGGGTCTTCAACTTGGCGGTGACCCGGGTTTCCATGGGGATCCGCCGGTAGTCGGCTGCCATGCGCAGGCCGGTGACGGCCACGTCCCGGAACATGATTACTCCGATGGCCCACCAGGGGAATTGTGCGGCATCAATAAAGGGTAAACACAGGAAGCCTGCAAATGTGAGGAATTTATCGGCCAGGGGATCAAGGAAGACCCCGTAGGATGTCTGCGCTTTGTAGTTTCGGGCGATGTAGCCGTCAAAGAAGTCGGTGACCACCGCCACGGCAAAGACGCCGAGACTGAGGGCCCTCCAGACCACTTCGTCCTGGAGGTATAGAAGCAGGAAGACGGGTGCCAGGACGAGACGTATGGTGCTCAGTATGTTGGGTATGCTACGCACATGGCTAAAATAGCAATACTTTGCCATAAGTAAACCTCGACGGGGGAGAATACCCCTTCGAAATGCGTGCAAAGATTGATATTTTCCTTTTGATGAACCCGCACCGCACTCCTGCCGCATGACCGCAGAAATTATAAGCATCGGTGACGAGCTTTTGCTCGGCGACACCGTCAACACCAACGCCTCATGGCTGGGTCGCACGCTGTCGGGGCGGGGCCTCCAGGTGCGCCGGGTGCATACGGTGGGCGATAGGCAGGAGCTAATCCGGGACTGCCTGGAGGAGGCGCTCTCCCGGCCCGGTCTGGTGGTGGCAACCGGGGGACTGGGACCGACCCACGACGACGTGACCAAACAGGCGGTGGCCGAACTCTTCGACTGTGAGCTGCGCCTGCACAAGCCCACCCTCGATTTCATACGCAAGGTCTTCGACCGACGCGGCATTCCCTTCACCCGCTCCAATTACCACCAGGCTGAGGTCCCGGAGGCGGCCGAAGTGCTCTTCAACACCCACGGTACGGCGCCCGGACTCTGGCTGGAGCGTGGAGAGGCGCGCCTGGCCGTGCTGCCGGGCGTGCCCCATGAGATGCGTCACCTGGTGAATGAAAAGGTGCTGCCCCGGCTCGAGCAGGAGGGTTGGGCCGCTTCTCAGCCGCATACCTGCTACCTTGTAACTGCGGGCATAGGCGAAAGTACCCTGAGCGACGAGGTGCTGGGCGACCTCTCCCCCTGGCTGGGAGGAGAGCTCAGCCTGGCTTTTCTGCCCGGTGTGGAAGGCGTGTGCCTGAGAGTGACCGGCGGCACAGGGGACCCTCAGGAGGGGGCCCGGGAGATGGAGCCCCTGCTGAAGCGCATCCGCGAGCGGGCGGGCGAGCACCTGGTGGGTGAGGGGAGGGAGGAGAGCCTGGCCCGCAGGGTGGGCGAGCTTCTGCGTGAGCGGGAGCTGCATATCGCCACGGCAGAGAGCTGCACGGGGGGGAGGATATGTGATACGCTTACCGACGTGCCGGGCAGTAGCGATTACGTGCGCGGGGGCATTGTAGCCTACGATAACGAGGTGAAGCAACAACAGCTGGATGTGGATCCCGGTGTACTGCGTGAGTATGGGGCGGTGAGCCGGGCGGTGGCCCTGCAGATGGCACAAGGGGCGGCGACGCGACTGCGAGCCGACATCGGCCTCTCCGCCACGGGCATCGCCGGTCCGGAGGGAGGCACCCCGGATAAGCCGGTGGGTACCGTCTGGGTGGGGTACTGGAGCAAGGAGCGTCACTTTGCATTTCGGGCCTGTTTCACCGACGACCGCCAGGTCAACAAGGACCGGACGGTTGCCGTGGCGCTGGACGCGGTGCGGCGCACCCTGACCGGGGCGAGCAGTCTGCCCTACGGAATGCAATCCGAATCCGCTTGACCGCCCGCCCGACAGCATATCTCTTTGTGCTTGCCCTGCTGCTGCCGTCGGCAGCCTCGGCCCAGGTGGCCGACACTACCCACACGGCAGCCGACTCCCTGGCTTCCGACTCCCTGCAGGTGCAACGTCCCGACAGCGCGGCCTCCGACAGTGCCGGCCTTACGGTGCGCCCCTGGGATTTTCACCCCTCGCTGGGCGCCGAGAAACTGGCTTCCGACAGCACGCTGCGCTGGCAGATCTGGCCGGACTTGAGCTACCTGCAGAACACCCGGCCAGGGGTCATTACCTACAGGCTGGGGACCATGGGGCGTTCCAGCGGCATACAGGACGGCGCCCTCGAAGCGCGATACCAGGAGCTTTTCTGGGAGAACATCCCCATGAACGATCCCGTGAGCGGTACCTTTCACGGGTATCTGCTGCCGCACAACAAGCTACTCGCAGCCTGGGGCGAGGATGCGGGCGGCGCCCGGCGCACCCGCTACTTCCTGAAGCCATGGTACCTGCTGGAGCCCCTGTCGCGCATCTCCTACCAGGAGAGCACCTTTGACAACCGCTCCCTAGAATTTATGGTGAGCCACAACCTTTCGCGCCGCACCAACGCAGAGATCAGCTACTGGGACCGGCGTGACGGGGGAGCCTACAGCAATTCGGGTGTGCAGGGACGGCAAATATTCGCGCGCCTTTTCCACCAGCTGGGTCCCCGCGAGGCACTCAAGCTGCAGTTCAGCAGCGACGCCTACACCGCGGGAGAGCCTTTCGGCTACCTCGTGGGAGATCCCCTGCGCTACAACTTCAATCGTTTTACGACCTCGGCCCGCGAACCGGGAGGCGAGTCGGAGACGGGCTCAAACGTACTTGCCCTTCAGTACTACCGCCGTCCGGCCGATTCGGCCCGTACGCAGAACGACCTTCAGGCGGGTATCTGGTATCGGGGAACCCGCCGCGAGCTGTCCTGGTCGGCCGACACCCTGTCTTACAAGACGCCGGTGGTCGGCGCCTCACTAAGGCGCTGGTGGGAGGAGGCGGACTGGTCGGCAGAGGCGGGCGCGCGCACTATCCACCTTTTCCAGGGCGGCGGTTCCGCCTATACCGGCGGCTACCTTGCCCATGTGGAGGGCGACGCGGCGCTGCGCGCAGCCTTGCTTCCCCGCCTGGAGGGACGCGCCGAGGCCGGGGCGGGCTGGCGGTCGGACAGCTACGGTAACTGGCGGTTGCAGACCGGCCTGCAGTGGAACCGCGGGGGCGACCTCGGGCTGTCGGCCAGCGCCTTTGCGGGCCGTCGCATGCCCACGCCCCAGCAGCTCTACTGGTCCTCGCAGGGCTACGACGGGAATCCGGACCTTGAAACCGAGGGCTATACGGGCTACAGGGCCGTACTGCACTACCAAATACTGCCCCGCCTGGAAGGGTCGACCACCCTCGAGTTCAAGCACCTGGACGGGGCGGTGATGGCCGATATCACTGCCGACAGCGCCTTTTTAAATACATCGGCCTACTGGTCGTCCGCAGCCGTTACCCGACTGGCCTGGGAAAGTGAGCACCTGGAACTAAGCGGTTCGGCCACGCTGCATGCCTTTTCAGGGGAAGGGCCCGGATTTCCGCAGAAATGGCGCGGTGCGCGGCACCGCAAACTCTGGCTGCGATGGGGCGCATGGTGGAAGGGCTACCTCTTCGGGCGCGCTACCTACGTCAAGGCGGGAGTGTCGGGAATGGCCTCGGGTCTGAACTACCGTCCCGACACCTACCTGCCCGAGCTGGATTTCTGGCAGCCGGCCGGCGGCTCCGGGCTGCTGCCGCGCTTCCACCGCCTGGACGCTGAGCTTTCGGCGCGGGTCCGGACCATCATGATCACACTCCGTTGGGAAAACGTACTGGAGGATGTTACTCAGGCAGGCTATTTTGAAACCTTGGGTCGCCCCATGCATGGCAGACGCCTGCTTTTCGGCATCCGTGCCCAATTCAGAAACTGAAATCGTGTACGCCGGGCAGGGCGTACCGGAAACTGTGGTGCCAGCGGCTGCGCAACGTTTAATAAACCCACGCACACGCGCATGAGCTTCGGATACGTGCTTAAGGAGGGCCTGGCCGGATTCAGCCGTGCTCGGCTGGCGGCCATTCACCTCCATTTTTTCACTTTTCATCGCCGTGCTGCTGCTGGGCGTACTGGCCCGAGTCTCCTGGAACGCCTACGAAGTGGGACAGAGCCTGCAGCAGTCTATCGACGTGGAGGTCTTCCTGGAGGAGATGCAGGCATCCTCCCGCGAGAGCCTGCGCAGCCGCCTGGCCTCCGAGCGCCTGGTGGAGGGGGTTACTTTTATCAGCAAGGACAGCGCGGCCGCCATTTTCCGCCGCGAGTTCGGGATGGAGGGCGCGCCGATGGCCGATCTTGAATTCCTGCCCGCGTCGTTCCGCCTGCGCATGCGCGCCGAGGTCGGCGTGCAGCAGGTTGACAGCCTGGTGGCCCAGGTGCGCAGCCTGGAAGGCGTGGAAGAGGTGGAATTCAACCAGCAGCTTCTGCAGATGATCCAGAGCCGCTTCCGCACGGTGGCCGTCGCGGGCTCTGGCCTGGGCCTACTCATCCTGCTTGCGTCCCTTATCCTTGTATTTAACACCATCCGCCTCACCATTTACGCCAAACGGGGACTCATCAGGGCCATGAAGCTGGTGGGGGCCACCAACGGCTTTATCCGGCGTCCATTTGTGGTGGAGGGCGTCCTGCAGGGCCTGGTGGCAGGGGGACTGGCCGTCGCCGTGGCGTGGGCGCTCTTCCAATACGCGGTGCCACGCTACATACCCCAGTTCGGGGTACTCTCGTGGCCTTTCGGACATTGGTACTGGCTCTGCGGAGGGATGCTGCTGCTCTCGGTGCTCATGGGTCTGCTGGGCAGCCAGCTTGGCGGCGCGCCGCTTCATACAGAAGACCTCCATCTCAGAGTAGGTTCGCCCGGGCGCAGGCCGCGGTAAGCGGATAAACCGTGAAGGCGGGCTAGTTGACAGCCTGCCGCTTCTTGTTCTTGATCTCCTCCTTGCGCTCGCAGGTATCGATGTCGCTGCAGTTGCCAAAGAAATGCAGGGAGTGTCCGCTGATCTTGAAGTCGTGCATTTTTTCCATCATAGTCTTGATCTCCTGGATGCGCGGGTCGCAGAACTCCATGACGGCGCCGCACTCGCGGCAGATGATGTGGTCGTGCTGCTGGTAGGCGTAGGCGCGTTCGTAGTAGTACTGGTTTTTGCCGAACTGGTGACGCTGCACCAGGCCGCACTCCACCAACAAGTCGAGGGTGTTGTAGACGGTGGCCCGGGAGACCCGGGTGCCCGAATTTTTCATGTTGAAGAAGATGTCGTCGGCATCAAAGTGGCCGTCTGAACGGTAGATCTCCTCCAGAACCATAAATCGCTCAGGCGTCTGTCGCTGGTTGTGCTCTTTGAGATAGGAGCGGAAAATCTCCTTGACCAGGTCGATGGTTTCTTCTTTCGCGGGATGTGCCATAGGTATGAAGTTATTTGGCTCGAATGGAATATAACAAATTGATACGCCCGAGGAAATCAGCGGGAAGGGGCTCAGGTACCGGCCTGCTGAGGACGGGGCAGCCGCTCCTCGGTGTACGCGGCTGACGTGCTTATGGTGATATATCCCAACAGAATGTTATATTCGGACTGTTGTTATGACCCAAACAGAAGTGTCCCATGCCCATTGTTGTCGCCTTTGAAACGCTGACGGAGCTCTTCTGGAATCTTTCCGAAAAGAACCGGGATGCCGGCAAAGCCGCTTTCGCCCGCAAGCCCTCCTCCGACGAACCCTACGAGACCATCGGCTGGGAACGGGTGACCGAGGACGTGATGGCCCTGGCCGCCTGGATGACAGACTGGGGCGTGCAGCCCGGCGACCGTGTGGCCATTCTGAGCGAGAACCGCTACGAGTGGGCGGTGGTGGATCTGGCCCTGCAGACCATTGGGGCGGTCAATGTCTCCCTCTACACCTCCCTGCCGCCGGGGCAGTGCCAATACATCCTGGAGAACTCGGAGGCGCAGCTATTTTTCGTTTCCACCGGCATTCAGCTCAAGAAAGCCGTTCAGGTATTCGACGACTGCCCGGACCTGAAGCAGGTGGTGGCCTTTGACGCGCCGAAGGTGGAGGAGTACGGGGAGAAGCCCTACGTACAACTCTTTGAGGAGGTCATGGACGAGGGTGCCCTGCTGCTGCCCCAATACGAGGAGGAGATTCGCCGCCGATCCCGCGCCGTGGAACCGCAGGACCTGGCCACGCTCATCTACACGTCCGGCACGACGGGCAAGCCCAAGGGGGCCATGCTCACCCACCGCAACATCGTCAGCAACATCAAGGCGGCCCACCAGCGCATCCATATTGATGAGAACGACCGCTGCCTCTCCTTTCTGCCGCTGTGCCACTCCTTCGAGCGCACGGCCGGCTACTACGCCATGCTGGCGGGCGGGGCAGAGATTTACTACGCGGAAAGCGTGGACACGGTGGCCAGGAACATGACGGAGGCCTGTCCAACGATCATCATCAGCGTGCCGCGGCTCTTTGAAAAGATCTACAACCTGGTCACTCAGAGCGTGGAAGAGGGTTCGGCCGTCAAGCAGAAAATCTTTGAATGGGCCCTGCAGACCGGCCGACGCTACGTGGATGGGGAGCGAGGGCTGGTATCCCTGCAGAAAACGCTGGCTGACAAGCTGGTTTTCGACAAGCTGAAGGAGCGCACCGGGGGACGCATCCGTTTTTTTGTGTCAGGGGGCGCGGCCCTTCCGGCCAAGATCGGCGATTTTTTCATGGCTGCGGGCCTCAACATCCTGGAGGGTTACGGGCTGACGGAGACTTCGCCGGTTATGTGCTGCAACACCTACGGGAATGAGCGCATGGGCACCGTAGGCATGGTTATTCCCGGCGTGACCGTGGGAATCCAGCGGCTGGAGAACAGCGAGGTGGTCGCGCATATCAGCGGTGAGGAGTATCCCAGCGAGCTTACCTCGGAGGAGGGGGAGATCCTGTGCAAGGGCCCCAACGTCATGAAGGGATACTGGAAAAACGAGGAGGCCACCCGCGAGATGATCGACGGGGAGGGCTGGCTGCACACCGGGGACGTGGGACGCTTCGTGGACGGGCGGCTCAAGATCACCGACCGCATCAAGCACATGATTGTCAACGCCGGCGGGAAAAACGTCTACCCGGGTCCCATTGAGGACATGTTCAAGACCAGCAAGTGGGTCGACCAAATGGTGGTGGTCGGTGAAAGAAAGTCCTACATGGCGGCGCTGATCGTACCCGATTTCGAAGCCCTGGAGAGTCACGCCGAATCCGAGGATATGGACTACAGCTCCACGGAGGAGCTGCTGGCCCGCGAGGAGGTGCAGAACATCTATAAGCGGGAAATTCGCCGCTATTCGCACGACCTGGCCTCTCACGAGAAAATTCGTGATTTCCGGCTGCTGCCCGAGGAGTTTACTGTAGAGTCGGGTGAGCTTACGCCCACCCTGAAGATCAAGCGCCGCATCGTGGAGGATAAGTACGGCGAGCTCATTGAGGAGATCTTCCGCGAGGGTCTCTGAACTCCGCTACCAAATTCAATAACGAACAACCCCGCCTATTATGTCATACGGCCTATTTTACTGGATACACATCGTCTCATATATCGCCTGGCTGCTTGCTTTTGTGGTGAGCCTGGTCATGCTTTTTCGCATCCGGTCCGGGGGACCCGCCCCGAAGGTGCGCTCCATGATGAAAGCCGAAAGGCTGGCCACCAACATCGGCGCTCACCTCGGTGCCCTCGGCATTCTTATATCGGGCGGGGCCATGGTCTCCATCCCCGCGGGTCCACAGTACGGCTGGTTTCCCTTTTCGGGCGACCTTGCCTGGCTGGGCGTGAAGCAGGTTCTCTTTTTTATTATCCTGGTGCTCGTGGTTTTCTCCATCCGCAGGGGACGCGCCTTCAAGGAGGCCTTGGCATCCGAGGCCGAGGGCGAACTGGGCGGGGAGACGGTAAAAAAATGGACCCGCGCCTACGCACTCTCTTTCACGGTGTACATGCTGGTGCTAATCAACACGGTGCTGGGACTGACCAAGCCGTTCTAGTTCAGCCGCCGGTGGCCGTCATGCGGTCCATCACTTTCCAGGCTCTCGAGGAAGTAATCCACGTCCTCTTCGGTATTGTCCTTGCCCAGGCTGATGCGTATGCTGGCGTTGGCAATCGCCTCGTCCAGTCCGATACCGGAAAGCACATGCGAGGGTTCCACCGCCCCGCTGGTGCAGGCCGAGCCGTTGGAGACGCAAATGCCCTCCATATCAAGGTTTAGAAGCAGCATTTCTCCGTCCAGGCCACCGCCGTTGCCGTCGGAGAAACCCATGTTGATAATATGCGGAACCCCGTGCTCAGGATCGCAGTTGAAGGTCACCTGGCCGTTGTAGCGCTCGCTCACCCCGCCGATGAGCCGCTCGCGCAGCCCGCGGAAGTGTTCCAGGTGATGGTCGCGTTCCTCCATCACCAGCTCGAGGGCTTTGGCGAGTCCCACGATGCCCGGCACGTTCAGCGTGCCCCCGCGACGCCGGCGCTCCTGGGAGCCGCCGTGCATCCATGGCATCCAGGGTGATCCGTAGCGCATGTACATCACGCCCACGCCTTCGGGCCGTAGATCTTGTGTCCGCTGATGCTCAGGAAATCCACGCCGAGGTCATCCACGTCCACGGGAATCTTGCCCACGCTCTGCACGGTGTCGGAGTGCAGGGGTACCCCGTGTTCGCGGCAGATTTCCGAGATGTCGGAAATGGGATTCACCGAACCGATCTCGTTGTTAACGTGCATGAGCGTGACCAGCGCGGTGTCGTCGGTGATGGCCTCCTCCACCTGGGCGGGCGAGACCAGGCCGCGTCGGTCGGGCTCCAGGTAGACCGGCTTGTGTCCCCTGCGCTTGGTGTCCTCCACGGTGTGCAGCACGGCGTGGTGTTCCAGGGGGGAGGTGATCACCTCGCTCTTGCCGGTAGCCTCCATAACGCCCTTGATGACGGCGTTGTCGCTCTCGGTGCCGCCGCTGGTGAAGATGATCTCGGCAGGCTCGGCCCCGATGAGCTCAGCCACCTTTTCACGGGCTTCCTCCACGGCCACCTTGGCCTCGTTGCCGATCTGATGGGTGGAGTTGGCGTTGCCGAAATGGCGGGTGAAGTAGGGTTTCATGTGCTCGAGCACCCTCTCGTCTACCGGTGTGGTCGCCGCGTGATCAAAATAAACGGTCTGCATGCCTGGATCTGTGGTTGGCGGTTGGTTGGACGCCTTCAAAATAGGAAGATTGCACGAGGAAAAACAGGACATTAACGCTTTGTGTAGGGCGGGGGAGTCCCTTATTTTCCTTTCGCATTTTTAACAACCAGATCTCGCTCCCATGCAGAAGATGACGCTCAAGGACGTTGAACTCGAGGGCAAAAAGGTGCTGACCCGGGTAGATTTCAACGTGCCCCTGGAGAAGGGGCGCATCACCGACGACAACCGCATCCGGCAGGCCCTTCCCTCCATTCGCTATATTCTGGAGCAAGGCGGTCAGCCCGTACTCACCAGTCACCTGGGACGCCCGGGGGGAGACAGGGATGAGAGTCTGAGCCTGGAGCCGGTGGCCCGGTACCTGGACGATCTGCTGGAGGCGTCGGTACGGTTTGCCGCTGACTGCATCGGGCCGGAGGCGGAGAAGGCCGTGGCGCAGGCGGGGCCCGGCGAGGTGGTGATGCTGGAGAACGTGCGCTTTCATGCCGGCGAGAAGGCCAACGATGAGGATTTCTGCCGGCACCTCGCCGCGCACGGCGACCTCTTCTGCAATGACGCCTTCGGCAGCAGTCATCGCGACCACGCTTCCGTGTCGGGCGTGGCGCGCTACCTGCAGCCGGCCGTCTCCGGTTTCCTGCTGGAGAAGGAGATCGCCTTTCTCTGCGACGCCCTGGAAGACCCCGACCGCCCCTTTGTGGCCCTCCTGGGCGGGGCGAAGGTCTCCGACAAGATTGGGGTAATCGAACACCTGCTGGGCAAGGTGGATACCATCCTTTTGGGTGGGGCCATGAGCTACACCTTCTACCGCGCCAAAGGGTGGCCGGTGGGTGATTCCCTGGTGGAGAAGGAGAAGACCAGGCTGGCCTACCGCCTGATGGAACGTGGCGGAGGAGCGGGGCGTGAAATTCACGCTGCCGCTTGGACAATGTGGTGGCGCGCGCCTTCGACAACGACGCCGAATTCAAGGTGGTGGACGAGTGGGGCATCGAAGACGGCTGGATGGGCCTGGACATCGGTCCCCAGACGGCCATTTCCTACGGCAATATCATCAAGGCGGCAGGGACGGTAGTGTGGAACGGTCCCATGGGCGTCTTCGAGATGGATAACTTCGCCGATGGCACCCGAGCGGTGGCCGAGGCGCTGGCCGAGGCCACGGGCATGGGCTCCACCACCATCGTGGGAGGGGGGGATTCGGCGGCGGCCATCCGCCAGGCGGGCCTTGAGGAGAAGGTGAGCCACGTCTCCACGGGAGGAGGCGCCAGCCTGGAGTTTCTGGAAGGCAGGGAGCTGCCCGGGGTGGCCTGCCTTACCGACCGCGGTTAAAAAGTCCCCGGCTCAGCCGGCTCCCGCCCCGCCACCGCCGCCGGCTACGCCGGCCGAAGCGCCTCCTGCCGCGCCCGCCGCGCCGCCGAAGGAGCCCGGACCCGGTTGCGCTCAGGGTCTGGAAGGTATCGGCCAGGGCCGCGGGGCTGCCGCTGGTGGAGTTCAGCACCACGATCCAGCCGAAGTTGGGCACCTGGCCCGGGTTGGCCTTGAGGAGAGATTCGATGGACTCCTTGCCCGCGCCCAGGGCTACGGCATAGATAAAGTGGGTGTCCAGCTCGTCGCCCACAGCGTAATCTTCGGCCTCCTTGAGCGCTTTCTTGTAGCCGTTCCAGTTACGGTAGGCCGTCTCGCCTTCGGGCGTACGTCGGACGATGCCCAGGGAGGCGATGGCCAGCGCGAAGGAGGGCAGGGCGGCCAGCAGGCCGATGGGTCCGGCCATGTAGATGCTGGCGATGGATAACAGCAGCAGGAAAACCTGCACGCCGGCGTTGTACCAGGCGCCGGTGTAGCTATCCCGGTCTATCCATCCCTTGTCAGAGGCGTGCGATTTGATCTGCTTCTTCCAGTCGTTGAACCAGCCTGAGAAGTCGCTGGAATGCTGCTTGAAGAGCTCTTTGAGCTCGGTTTCCCCCTCGTCGAGCTTGGAGCGCACGAAGCTCCAGCATGTCGGCCTCCCACGGCAGCAGGTCTGCTTCAGGCTCCTTGTCCGTGGAAGCAATGGTGAATACCGGTTTTTCCTGTGTCAGCCACCCCTCCTTTTCGGGCGACCGTTCACGCAGGTTGAAGTAACCCCGCCGGGCCAGGTCGAGCAGCGTGGCCATCAGGTGTCCCCCGGTGGTGGTGCGGTTGCCTAACAGCCAACCCACCAGCGCGGGTTTCTCCCGGGAGGGAGGTACCAGGCTGGCGCGGTCCGATCCCGTGCCGGACACCGGGTGCCGGCTGCCCCAGCGGCGGTAGAAGTATACAAAGGCGCCTATGCTGAGCACGGCAGTCAGCACAGCGAGCTTCCGGCCTATGCCCGCCAGCCAGGCGTTGTAGGCCTCCTGCTCCTCGCGGCGCTCCCGGTAGCCCTGCTCGTCCTGCCGGGCCGAGGCCAGGCTGAAAGCGGCGTCGTTCACCGACACGCTGTCGCGGCGGAAAACCGATGTGGGAAAGACCGCGCGCAGCCGCACCGACTCGTGGTCGTCGATGCTGCGGGCCGTAAGTTCAAAGCCTCCGTCGTGTGCCGAGGCCGTGATACGGTCGCGGACCCCGCGCGTCCAAGGGTGCAGAGAGTCGGCCGGCACAGCCCGGGGCAGATCCAGCCGAACGGAGAGTGAGTCGTTGGACTTCGGGCGGTCATCGCCCAGCCACGTCCAGAAAAACTCGCTCCACCGGGGTCCCACCACCACGGCTTCCTCCAGGGTGTAGGAGATGGTGAAGGTGCGCCGCTCGTCCTCCGCCTCGAAAAACCAGCGAAAGTCGATCATGTCGTCGGAGCGGCGGACCAGGAAGGTGCCGGGACGCTCGCTGTTCTCATGGACGAAGGGTCCCCCGGGTCCGCTGATACGCACGTTGCGGATCTCGTTATATCCGGCTCCCTCGCCGATGGGAAGGCTACCGGTGCGCCCAGCTGTAGGAGCCCTCGAACCGGTAGGTATAGTGTTCGGCAATGCGCACGGTTCCGTCCGCACGGATCTGGGCCTCCACCCGCAGCGAGGGTATGGCGTACTCCTTGTCGGCCGCAGAGGCGGGGACGCAGCAGGGGAGCTGCTAGCAGCAGTAGAAGGCAGGTCATCAGGAATCTGTCGGGGAGCAGTGCGCGGGCGGTCATGGGGGCACCATACGTCTGGGTTTTACAGATTGATGTCGCGGATTAGATACAGAAATCAGACGGCAGGGGACAAGCCGGGGACGTCCGGTTCTGCGGCCTACCGCTCAGGGAAAGCGCTCGAAAGGGGCGTCGCTGAAACCTGCCTCGCGGCGCAGCTCCTCCAGCAGGTCGTCCAGTGCCTTTCGAAGACCGTTCCCGTGGCTTCGGCATCGCCCGGGACGTCCGGACGCACCGCATCGCCCACGCTGAGGTGCAGCTCGGGGCGGCTGCCGCGCAGCGTGTGCATGTGGAGGGCCACCGGCACGAAATCCACCTCCAGCTCCTCCCGGGCAAGCCGGTCGTGCAGCCAGGCCAGTCCCCCTTCAAAATCCATGCGGCTTCCCGGCGGCGTGAGGGTGCCCTCGGGATAGATGAATAGACAGGCCCGGGGGCGCCGCATCGATTCTACCGCGTAGCGCAGGGAGCGCAGCGCCGATCGGGGGTTGCCGCGGTTGACCGAAAAGGCGCCAATGCGGCTGAAGAAGGGGTAACGGCGCATCTGACGGTTCTCCATCATGGCCCGGGCGCGCTGTCCGAAGCGGTATTCGTTTAACAGGAGGGGAATGAGCCCGTCCCACCAGGAGTGGTGATTCAGGTAGTAGACGGTGCGTGAGGAGGAGTCCGGTCGGTAGCGCTGGCGCAGCCAGACCTGGTCGAAGCGCCGCCGGAAAAGCCAGCGCACGTAGACCCGGAAGATACGGATGAAGAACCTCGATTCGCGGGCCGGGATGAAGGAGGGACGGGTCCGTCATGCTGCAGTTCGGGATTGAGGATCTGAGAGGACGCGGGAACGGGTTAGTCCTGGGCCTGATACAGAAAAGGGAACCGGCTGGTGGCCGGTTCCCTTTTGAAGGCTTTGCCCGAATACGGGCTTTGCCTAGTCTTCCTCTTCGCTGATTTCAATCAGCTCGATTTCGAAGTTCAGATCCTGGCCGGCCAGGGGATGATTGGCGTCCAGGGTGACGGATTCGTCCTTCACTTCCGTGATCTGAACGGGAATGGCGTTGCCATCCTGCTGCTGCATCTGCAGCTGCATGCCCACCTGGGGATCGATGTCATCGGGAAGATCCGACATGGACACGTCCAGTTCCAGGTCGTCGCGGCGTTCTCCGTAGGCATCATCCGATTCAATGCTGACCTCGGTGGATTCGCCGACTTCCATGCCAATGACCGCTTTTTCAAAGCCCGGGATCAACTGGCCGTTACCCAGGGTGAATTCCAGCGGCTCCCGCTCGCGCGAGGTGTCAAACACGGTACCGTCATCCAGGGTACCGGTGTAATGTACTTTTACAGTGTTGCCATCTTCTACTTGGGACAAAATATACCTATGCTTTGGATTGGATTTTCATATGTTGACTAAATATAAGATATTTTCAGCAGAATTGAGAGTGTATCCCCACCACCGCAATGGGACCAATCCCGCAGACCCCTTCCCATGGACCTCAAAAAGATGCTATCCGAGGCGAAAACCATCGCCGTCATTGGCTGCTCCGGCAAATCCTGGCGCACGAGCCACCAGATCGCCTCCTACCTGCAGGAACAGGGCTACCGCATCATCCCGGTGCATCCCGACTACGGGGAGGTGCTGGGGGAGAAGGCCTATCCGGCGGTCTACGACATTCCTGATGAAACGCAGGTGGATGTGGTGGATATTTTTCGAGACTCCGCCCACACTCTTCAGATGGTGGAGGATGTCTGCAGGCGCGTGGAGGAGACCGGCCAGCGTCCCCTGGTATGGACCCAGCTGGGCGTCTCCTCCCAGGAGGCTATGGCGCGCGCCGGGGAGGAGGGACTGGACTATGTAGAGAACAAGTGCCTGATGGTTGAGCATCGCCGCCTGCTGGGCTAGGCATCCGCCTCCGAGATCAGCTGACGGCGCTCCTCGCGGAACTCTTGCAGCTTCTCGCCCAGTATATGTTCCAGTTTCCTGCGGTCTTCCATGGGCACGTGGGTGCGGAACTCGCTGATGGCCTTCCTCGTCGGTCATGTAGTCGAGTTGCAGGGTCTCCTCACCGATCCACGACCAGGCCAGTATCCGTTTCCATGCCACGAACTGGTCCACCAGCAAGAGACCCTCCGTTCGGAATTCCGGCACCACGCGTACCGTCCAGCCGAAGAAGGCCAGTCCCACAAGCGAGAGCCCGGAGGTCAGTCCAATGCCCGTGAAGGGATCCCCGGCGAGCAGGCCCGTCCGGTAGATGCCGAAGGCGAATAGCGCCACCGACAGGAGATTGGGTGCCAGGTCGGTCCACGGCGAACGGTAGACGTAGAGGAGGGGGCCGGCGGGTTCCCTGAGTCGGTAGAGGGCCGCCCCGAATCCGAAGAAGAAGCCGGAGGCCGCCGCGTAGAGGCCCATGGTGATACGGGCGGCGATGTCAGGGTCCATCCACCCCAGCCCGTGGGCGGCCGACATAAGGGTGAGTAGTACCATGGCCGCCAGGAAGCCGTTGACCAGGCGTGCGCGGGTGAGGTGTTCCAGGCGCACCATGCGGCACCAGCCCGCCCATAGGGCCAGCAGGAAAAGGGCTGCGAGGAGAGTGAGGGTGAGGTACATGCCTGGCATTCGGAGCGTTGGTTGGGTTGGCGGCGGCCTCCCCTGTAAAACGATACCAAATTAGACGCTGAATGGATTCCATGCAACCTGAACGCTATCTTTGGCTCTCGATTTCTTATTGAACAATCCTGCCATGGAAAACTCATACCGTCCCAGGGAAGTGGAGGTTGAAAACTCCGAAGGAGAGCTCTCTGTGATCTGGAGCGACGGCCACCGTTCGATTTTCTCCCTTTACGGACTGCGCAAAAACTGTCCCTGTGTGGAGTGCCGCGGGGGACACGGGAGCATGGGGGCGTTCGACCGTTCGTTTTTCCTGGTCGATCCTTCCGCCAATACCTCCGCCATGGAATTCCGGGTGGAAGACATCCGCCAGATCGGCAACCACGCCATCCGCATCTACTGGAATGACGGCCATTCCAACGGCATGTACCAGTGGGAGACCCTCCGCAAGCTCTGCCCCTGCGAAGCATGCTACCCGCCGGAGGAGCGCGGCGACGCAAACAGAGAGGAAGCGGGCGGCTAGCGGGGTTCCAGGCGCAGACGCCGCCTCAGCACTGTAACGTCACTCATGCCGTAGGGGTAGGGCATCATCCAGTCGCCGCGGTCCTCGTAGCCTTCCATGATCTCGGCGGGAAAACCGGATCGTGACGGCCTCCATTACCAGTTCCAGGGTGTCGGTCCGGCACGGTGCAGACATGCCCTACGTCGAGCGTCTCGTCGAGGTCCCCGAAGTAGATCAGCCGTGGGCTCCCGCTTTCGCCCCCTTCGCGGCCCATCGGCACCCCGTTCACGCGCAGGTCCCGCAGGCTGTTCCCGTCGCTCCGCTGCAGCTGCAGGCTGTGGCCGCCGGGCACGCGGAGGGTGAGTTCCAGGTGACGCAGGGAGTCAGCCAGGCTGTCGCTGCGCAGGTTGAAGGAGACGGCGCCCGGCTCGTCGACAAGATCCGCCGGCGTGTGCATGGGATTGCCGCCCCGCATCCTCTGGCTGCCCTCGAGGGGCTCCCGGGAGGGATTCTCACCCAGGAACTGGCGGGTCCACGCGAATCGACCGCGTGGTCCCGGCTTACCCAGTGCGCCTCCCCGGCCCCCAGGTCGGCCAGGTAGATCAGGTGGTTGTGCTTCTTGTGACTTTCGTCGAAGCCGGAGTTCAGGGAGGCTCCGGCCAGGCATGCAAGGGCAAGCAGGAGGAGTCCCCCGCTCCATTTCTTCATCTGCCCGCCCCCGATGTAATGCATCCAGGGCCATGCGAGGCCGGCCAGCAGGAGCAGTACCACCATGCTTACCCAGAGCATGCGGGTGGTCATCATCATCTGCACCTGCTGTATATAGATGGGCACCATGAAGAGCGCGGCCAGCAATCCCAGGAAGAGCAGCCCGAGGGTGCGCCAGGAGCGTTCGGTTATGCGGTCGCCCAGTACGATCCAGCCCACCAGGCCCAGCAGGGCGGGCCAGGTGAACAGGTAGGAGGCGGTGGGCAGGTACCAGGCGACCACGGTTCCCAGCGTGATCCAGACGGTGTAGACCCCTGAAAGGGGCGCCTCCATATCCCAGCGGCGCTGCATCCAGGCGAAGGTTGGGGCGATGAGGGCCAGCATCAGCGCGCTGAAGGCCGCCAGGTACCAGGTGTGGGGGTAGACCTCACCGTGGGCCAGCCACCGGTACTCCGGGTGGAGGGCGGCCATGCCCCGGAAGCCCAGCCAGGTAACGAGGGCACCGGCGGCTACCGTCAGCATAAAGATCAGCAGGGAGCCCAGCCAGCGTCCCCATCCCAGCCGGCCGGTGCGGAAGAGGTAGACCAACCAGCCGGCGAAAAGAAGAAGGGCGGCCAGCGCCAGGGGCAGGGACCAGGAGGCCGGGTAGTGACTGAGTCCCCCGCTCAGGTTGTTAAAGTAGACCATCTCGCCCTCCGCCCTAAGATCGAAATCGGTGTTCGCGAAGTGGCGGACCACCGGCAGCAGGTTCTCCCCGTGATGCTGCAGAGAGGCCAGGGACATGTTTGCGGGGGTGTCCTGCATGGTGTGGTAGTCCAGGTGGTCCTCGGCATAGGCGAAGTTGAAACCGGCCAGTCCCGCATCCTTGGTAACGCTCAGGTCGGTGTCGTTGGGCATCATCTTGTAGACCGTGTAGGTCAGGGAGTTGGCCACGGGATGGGAGGCCGAGCGGGCGAAGCCCGGGATGAGAGAGCGGTTGGGGCTTGAGGTTTCGAACATGAAGGAGGCGCCGCTGCTGCCTCGCGCCTCCAGGTTGAGCACCAGGTCCACCGAATCGGCCGCGGGATGGCTGTTCATGAAATACTCGGCACCCAGCAGTCCCACTTCCTCCCCGTCGGTGATGAGCACCATAACGTTGTTGCGCGGCGCCTCCCCGGCTTGAAGGGCGCGAATCGTCTCCAGGATGGCCGCCACGCCCGAGCCGTCGTCCGAGGCGCCCGGGGCGTTGGTCACCGTGTCGTAGTGCGCCATAAGCAGGATGGTTTTGGCCGGATCGCTGCCGGGGATGCGGGCAAGAATGTTGCGAACGTGGGCCGCGCCCCCATAGAAGCTGCCGGAGGTGATACCTTCGTGAATTTCGGGCTCAAGGCCCAGCCCGCGCAGCTCCTGCATGATGTAGTTCCGCACGCGGCCGTGCTCGTCCGTACCCATGGGGTGAGGGGCCTGCGACAGGGCCTTTACGTGCTCAAAGGCGCGCAGGGCGGAGTACTCGGTCTCGGGGGCGTCGGCCGGCTTGGGCGCCGGCGGATCGGTCATGTAAAAGCCGTACCAGACGGCGGCGGCAAGCAGCAGGAGGGCGGCGAGGCGTTTCATGCGGTGATAGTCGGTTTCGTTCGTGTGAAGGTGGCTCATAAGTAACAAGAGGGAGGGAAATTTCAAAACGGTTACGGCTCCGGCATCCGCTTCAAAGGGAGTTCCCGTACGCTTTCCGGAATCTCTCCTTGATCAGGTTCTGAAAATGGTAGACCCCCTGCTCGCGCTTGACTGAAAAGCGTCCCTTGTGGTAGGCGCGTGAGCCCAGTCCCCGCTGAACCAGCTCGCAGATCTCGATGTCCTCCCGCTGGATCTTGTCGCTGTAGGCAAGGTCTTCGGCAATTATCTCCTTCATATCCGGCGACTCCAGGTCGCTGTAGAAGTAGTGAAAGGCCACTTCGGTCTTCCCGGCCGAGAGGGGACGCACCACGTTGGTCTGCAGCCTGTTGGGCAGGATATTGAGCATGATATTGGAAAAAAAAAGTAGTACCAGGCCTTTCCGTCGGTGCTGCGGTAGAGGTTTTCGCCTTTTTGGAAGGGGCTGTGCTGCAGAGAGTGCCAGCGGGCGTTTTCAGTGACATAATTCCGGTAGTCGAGCAGCCTGGCCAGCTCGGGATGCACGATGGGAATGTGGTAGCCCTCCAGGAAATTGTCCACGTAGACCTTCCAGTTGCAGTCGATTACATAGCGATGCGAGTCGTAGTAGTTATAATCCTCCAAGCTTATGGGGGCTATACGATTTGATACTCCTTCCAACAATTCTTCGAGGCCAGGTTTATCCGGTCCGTCCCCGTTGAGACGTACGAAATGCAGGCCCTGCCAGTCCTGTCGTTCCACGGGCACCAGCCCGAAGTCTTTCTTGTCGAAAAGATCCACCCTGTTGAACTGCGGCACCCCGCGCAGGCTGCAGACGTTGTAGAAAGCGCGCACGACGCCCTCGCCGTCGCGAAGGAGCATGAGAGGATTGCCGGCCGCCTCGAAATGGTGCACGTCTCCGGCCCGCGGAATCTGGCGGTCGTGGGCTGCCAGCTGCCAGAAGTCTGAAAAGAGTATCTTCCGCTCCAGTTGCAGGATCTCCGGTGAGGTGTACCAGGAGGCGGGAATGGTGGAGGCGCGTTCGATGGGCTGCTGGCTCAGCTCCTCTTCGTCAAAATGGGGCAGGGAGGCAAGGTCGGGCAGGCGCTCGGATCGGCTGGTTCCGTCCAGGGGTTGGCAGGAAAGTTCGCCGGGATGTTCGGGGTGGGGGTCGTTCATGGTGTGTTACCTCCGATCTGCGACTGTGCAGTCTGGCGGAGTACCCGCCAGGCTATCTCCACATGTCTCTGCTCCAGGCGGGTGTTCCCGCAGACGACACGCAGGGCGAGGCGGTTGTCCAGCGTGGTATGGGTGATAAAGAGCTCGCCGCTTCTCTGTACGGCCTCCAGAAGATTCCGGTTGAGTTCGTCCAGTTTCTCCTCGTCGTCGATATGCGGGGGATGGAAGCGCAGGCAGAGGGCGTTGAGAGGCACCGGGGCGAGCATCTCGAAGTCTTCAGACGCCTGTACCTGTTTCTCCAGCCAGCCGGCCATGCGCAGGTGGCCGCGCAGGATGTCACGCAGGCCCTCCGCCCCGAAGGAGCGGATGACGAACCATAACTTGAGGGCGCGGAAACGCCGGCCGAGCTGAATGCCCCAGTCGCGGTAGTTGGTTACACGGTCACCCTCCGACGATTTCAGGTATTCGGGAAGGATTTCGAACGTGCGTACCAGCAACTCCTCGTCGCGCACGTAGAAGGCTGAGCAGTCGAAGTTGGTGAACATCCACTTGTGAGGGTTGAAGACATAGGCGTCGGCCCGCTCCATGCCCTCCGCCATGGCGCGTTTTTCGGGAAGCAGGAGGGCGGTGCCGGCGTAGGCGGCGTCAACGTGAAGAAAAATATCGTAGCGGCTGCAGATGTCGGCTATGGCCCCCAGGGGATCGATGGCCGTGGAACCGGTGGTGCCGAGGGTGGCCACCACGCAGGCGGGTTTATAGCCGGCCTCCAGATCGCTGCGGATCGCCTTTTCCAGGGCCTGCGGGTCCATAGCCCAGGTTTCGTCCACCGGCACCTTGCGCAGGTTGCTGCGCCCGTAACCGGCGATTTTCACCCCCTTTTCGATAGAGGAGTGGGTCTCCGACGAACCGTAGACCGTCAGCGGCGGAAATGCCTCCGGGCCGTCCTCGTTCACCCCGAAGCCGGTAGCCTGCTCGCGGGCCATCAGCAGGGCGCAAAGGGTGGCCGTGGAGGCGGTGTCCTGGATCACCCCGGTAAAGGAAGGCGGCAGTCCGCAGAGTTCGCGCAGCCACTCCATCATACGTTCCTCGAGTTCGGTGGCGGCGGGGGAGGTGACCCAGCTCATGCACTGGGCCCCCAGTGTTGCAGTGAGCATTTCGGCCAGCACCGAAGGGTAGCTCTTGTTGGCCGGGAAGTAGCCCATGAACATCGGACTCTCCCAGTGTGTCATGCCGGGCATAACGATCTTGCGGAAATCGCTGAAGATGGCATCGTAGTTCTCACTCTCTTCGGGGGGTGAGGCGGGGAGCTGCTTCAGGATGTCGCCCGGCTTCACCGTAGGCTTGACGGGAAGCTCTTCCGCCTGCTCGAAGTAGTCGGCCATCCAGTCGACCATGCGGTGGGCCTGCTCTCGAAATTCCTTGGCGTCCATGTGCGGCGATGGGTAATGGGTGCGGTTGCATAAACGATCCGGTTCCGGACAGTATAGTGAATCGCAGGCAGAGTGTGAACTTGGGAACGAGGCGCGCTGACGACTTCAGACACCCAGGTAGCGAAGGGCGGAGCCTGCGGCGTGGAAGCCGCACATGCCGTGCACGCCCCCGCCGGGCGGGGTGGAGGAGGAGCAGAAGAAGAGAGGCCCGCCCGGTATGCGGTAGGGATCCATGAACCGGGCCGGGCGCCGGAAGAGCTGTCCCAGCTCGGCGCTTCCCCCATTGATATCGCCGCCGATGTAGTTGCGGTTGTAGGCCTGCATGTCCATGGCGTTCATGGCGTGGGTGCCTATGACCAGATCGCGGAAGCCGGGGGCGAAGCGCTCGATCTGCTTGAGAATGGCCTCGGACATGTCCACCGTCGAACCGTTCGGGGTGTGGCAGTAGGCCCAGCAGGTGTGTTTGCCCTCCGGGGCGCGGGTCTCGTCGAAGAGACTCTGCTGGGCCAGGAGCACATAGGGCCGGTCGGGGTGCCCCCCGTCGGCCGTCTCGCGCTCGGCGGCGGCCATCTCCTGCAGCTCACCGCCCAGGTGCACCGTTCCCGCCCGCCGGCAGCGCTCGTCGCGCCAGGGAATGGGTCCGTCCAGGGCCAGGTCCAGCTTGAACACGCCCGCCCCGTAGCGGAAAGCCTTCAGCTTCTCGCGATAGGCGGAGGGAATGGCGTCCCCCGCGATGTCCAGTACCTGCCGGGGTGTCAGGTCGAAGAGGGTGACCCGTCCGCCGGGCAGCTCCTCCAGGCGCTCCACGGGCCATCCGGTTCGGATCTCTCCTCCCAGGCTTTTCAGATAGGAGGCCATCGCGCGGGTAATGGTATGGGAGCCGCCGCGGGGCAGGGGCCAGCCGGTCACGTGGGCCGCGGCCCCCAGCACCAGTCCTATGGCCGAGGTGGCCAGCCGGTCGAAGGGCAGCAGCCCGTGTGCGGCGAGTCCCCCGAACAATGCTTTTCCCTGAACGGTCTGCAGCTGGCTGAGCGCAAGGCTTTCAGCCGGCCGTAAGGCCTTCAGGCCGAAGGCGGCCATGCGAAGAGGATGGGCCGGCAGCAGGGAGAGGGGGGCCATCAGGTCGGGGGCCATGGACTCCCAGTGGTCGGCCAGGGGACCCACCAGTTTGCGCCATGCGGGGCCGTCGGCTTCCAGTTCGTCCGCGGTCCGGTCCAGCGAACGGTAGAGGCAGGCGGCGGGGCGTTCGTCCAGCGGGTGGGCCAGCTGCACCGGCGGGGTGATCCACTCCAGGCCGTGACGGTCCAGCGGCAGGCTGCTGAGGAAGGGGGAGGCTGCTGCCATGGGGTGAATGGCGGAGCAGACGTCGTGGCGGAAGCCGGGTTGGGTGAGTTCGGCGGTGCGTGTGCCCCCGCCGACGGAGTCCTCGGCCTCGATAACCAGGGTGGAGAGGCCGCGGTTCGCCAGCCGTATGGCGGCCGCCAGCCCGTTGGGCCCTCCGCCCACAATGACGGCGTCGTATGGCTTCATGTTTGCATGTTTGCTGTTGGCTCCGGTGCCGCGGAAGTATACCGAAAATGCAGGAGGATTGCTCCCCTACACGCGTTTCAATAGTGGGATTATCCTTGTATCTTGTCGCCTTTCCAAACCGCAAATCCACTCCGACCGTGAAAGACGTCATCCGCATCGCTTCCGGCCAGGGCTTCTGGGGCGACCTGCCCGAAGCGCCCCTGCGCCAGGTCCGCCAGGGACCCGTCGACTACCTGGTCATGGACTACCTCGCCGAGGTAACCATGTCCATCATGCAGAAACAGAAAATGCGCAATGAAGCTTGGGGCTATGCGCGGGATTTCGTAGAGGTGGTGGAGTCTGTGCTGCCGCAGATCGCGGGGGAAGGCGTGAAGGTAATCTCCAATGCGGGCGGCGTGAACCCCGAGGCCTGCAAGGACGCCCTGCTGGAGGTTATCCGCGGGGCGGGTTACGATGACATCACCGTGGCGGTGGTGGACGGCGACGACATCCTGGACCGTATCGGCCAGCTGACCGAGGCCGGTCATGAGCTGGCCAACATGGAGACCGGCGAACCCATTTCCACCGTGCGCGATCGCCTGCTGAGCGCCAACGTCTATTTCGGCTGCCAGCCGGTGGTGGAGGCGCTGGGCGAGGGAGCCGACATCGTGGTGACCGGCAGGGTCACCGATACCGGACTCACCCTGGCGCCCATGGTGCATGAGTTCGGCTGGGACTTCGGCGACTACGATAAAATGGCGGCCGGCACCATCGCCGGCCACATCATCGAGTGTGGCGCGCAGGTCTCAGGCGGTAATTTTACCGACTGGGAGCAGGTGGAGGATTTCGTGAACATCGGCTTTCCCATCATCGAGGCACATCCCGACGGACATTTTTATGTGACCAAGCACGAGGGCACCGGGGGCATGGTGAGCGAGCGCACCGTCAAGGAGCAGCTGCTCTACGAAATCGGCAATCCGGCCGAATACATTACTCCCGACGTGATCGCCGACTTCACCTCGGTGCGGCTGGAGCAGGAGGGACCCGACCGCGTAAAGGTACAGGGCATCACCGGGCGTCCGGAAACCGACACCTACAAGATTTCGGTCTCCTACCGCGACGGCTACAAGCTGGCCTCCACACTGGTCTACGCCTGGCCGCAGGCCTTGCGCAAAGCGGTCAAGGCCGGCGAGATCCTGAAGGGCAGGGCGGACGAGCTGGGACTGGACTACGACGCCTTCCGCGTGGAATATATCGGGGCCAACGCCTGCAGCGAGGAGCCCCTCGATTTGCAGGCCGAAGAAGAGCATGAGGAGATTCAGCTGCGGGTGGCCCTTTCGGGCCGCTCCAAAGAGGACCTCGACCGCTTCGGCAAGGAGGTGGCCCCGCTGATCCTTACAGGACCCAGCGGCGTGACCGGCTTTGCCGGGGGACGCCCCAAAGCCAGCGGCGTCGTGGCCTTCTGGCCTGCGCTGCTCGACAAGGGGGCGGTGCAGCCGCGCGTTCGACTCTATTAAGCGATAGAAATTTGGACAGTTATTTCGGATTTTAGCGACCGCGAATTTCCAAGCATCCTAAATAAATTGCAACGAGCAGGACCCCATTCATGAAAATTGGTATTGTCGGAGCAGGTCTGTCGGGGCTGGTGGCGGGTCGAAAGCTGGCCCTGGCCGGTCACGATGTCACCGTAATTGAGAAGAATCGTGAGCTGGGCGGCAAACTTGCCACCACCGAGCTTGGCGGCATGACCGCCGACTACGGCTACAGCCATTTCGAGGTGAGCAGGTCCTCCTTTGCGCGATTTGTGGACGAGCTTCGCGAGGAGGGACTGGCCCGCACCTGGGCGCAGGACTTTGCCCTTCACGACGGCACGCAGTACCACGGGGTAAATCCCAACGTGCACGCCTCCAACTGGTTTGCCGCTCCCCGCGGCATGAATGCCATCGCGCGATACCTCGCCCGATGGGTGGACGTCAAGTCGGCCGAGAAGGTGGGTGGCATGACCTTTATCGGCTCCCACCGCAGTCGCAAGCGCGCCTGGATGCTCAACCTCACCGATATCAGCGTCTTTGAATGCGACGCGGTGATCCTGGCCGCCCCCGCTCCCGAAGCCTACGGCGTGCTGCAAACGGCGCAGGACGAGACCCCGGCGCGTCGCATCATCCGGCATATCGACGATATCCGCTACAAGCCTGCCTACGCCCTCCTGGTGCACGCCGAGGCGCCGCCGCCCACGTGGCGCGGCATTACCTGCGACGGGGAGATGCTGCGCTGGATAGGCAACGAGGGCTCCAAGCGTACGTCCGCCGAAGATGGGGAATCCAACGCCGGAGCGCTGCTCATGTTGCACTCCTCGGCCCGCTTTGCGCGCACCCACGTCCATGCCGACCCGGAGGAGGTCACCCGCCGCATGCTGGACCGCGCCTCCGAAATTACCGGCCTCTCCCTGCACGAGCCCCGTGAGACCCGCCTGCATTTCTGGAAATACTTCCAGCCCCTGAATCCCCTTAAGGAATATTTCATGGAACTGGAAATGGAAGAGGCTCCGCTTGCGTTAGTTGGAGACTACTTCATGGGATCGTCTCTCGAAGACGCCTTCCTCTCCGGCGAAAAACTAGCCGAGTACTGGATTTCCCGATACAGCGAACACAAACAGGCGGCGCCGTTATCCTGAACCGAATCGGCACACCGCCAGGCCCGGAACACCCTAACGATCACGATGGGTTCCTTTAAACAGCTCAACACCTATTTCGCCAGGTACAAGTGGACCATTGTGCTGGGAACCCTTTTTCTGACGGCTTCCAACTTCTTCCTGGTCTGGATCCCCGTCTTCATCCGCCGCACCATGGACGAGGTGGGCCGCCTTGGAGAGGACGCTCCCCGTGCCTACGCCGACATGACGGAGGTGCTGTTCAGCAGCGAGGCGGGGTGGATTCTGGCTGAGAACTCCCTCTACCTGATTGGGACGGTGCTGCTTTACGGGCTGCTCCTTTTTGCCACCCGCCAGACCCTCATCGTGGCTTCCCGCCGCATCGAATTCGACCTGCGCAACGATGTCTTCGGCAAGCTGTTGCAGCTTCCCATCCGCTTCTACAGCCGCTTCAAGCCCGGGGAGGTCTATGTGCGCGCCACCGAGGACGTCTCCAAGGTGCGCGAGTATTTTGGGCCGGCCTATATGTACACGGTGAATACCGTCAGCCGCATGGCCTTCATCATCACCATCATGTTCATCGTGAGTCCTGAGCTGACTCTCTGGGCCCTGCTGCCCCTCCCGCTGCTCTCGGCCTTCGCCTACTGGGTGAGCGGCTACATCAATGATTACTCGCGCATCATTCAGGAGCAGTACTCGGCCATCGCGGGACGCGCCAACGAATCCTTTTCCAGCATCCGGCTGATCAAAGCCTATACCCGCGAGGAGTACGAGAAGCAGCGTTTCGAGGACGAAAGCGAGTCGTACCGACGCAAGAAGCTGCGGCTGGACCTGGTGGAGTCGCTCTTCCATCCCACGCTGAACCTGCTCATCGGACTTTCGGTGGTGATCGTCGTCTGGAAGGCGGGCTCCATGGTTATGGAAGGTATTCTGACGGTAGGCAATATCGCTGAATTTGTCATCTACGTGGCCTATCTCACATGGCCGGTGGCCTCACTGGGCTACACTGTGAACCGCTTCCAGCAGTCTATGGCATCCTGGAAGCGTATCCGCGACATCCTGAACGCCGATGTGGAGATCGCCGACCGCACCGCCACCGATCATTCGGTGGAGAGCCTGGAAGGCGCGATCGCCTTTGAAGGCGTCAGCTTCAAGTACCCCGGGGCGGAGGAATGGGCCCTTCGGGACATCTCCATTGAGATAGGGGCGGGTCAGAACGCGGCCATCGTGGGACGCACCGGCAGCGGCAAGACCACCCTCATCCAGCTCCTGCCCCGTCTCTACGAGGCCACCAGGGGCACCATCAGGGTGGACGGCAGGGATATTCAGGAGATTCCTCTCCGCGTTCTGCGCGCCCACATCGGATACGTGCCGCAGGATACCTTCCTCTTTTCGGAGACCATCGGCGAGAATATTGCCTTCGGCACCGGCGAGGCGACGCAGCAGGAGGTGGAGCGGGCGGCCGCGAAAGCGCAGGTGCGCGAGAATATTTTGGATTTTGAGAAAAAATTTGAGACCATACTGGGTGAACGTGGGATTACGCTTTCGGGCGGCCAAAAACAACGAACGGCCATCGCCCGCGCACTTATCAGGGATCCCAAGATTATTATCCTGGACGACTCCCTGAGCGCCGTAGACACCAAGACCGAGGAAGCTATTCTGCAACACCTGCGCCGTGAACTGGAAGGCAGGACCACCTTGATGGTCAGTCACCGGATCTCGACGATCAAGGATGCTGACATTATCTATTTTATGGAAGAAGGACAGATCGTGGAAAAAGGAACCCACGAGTATTTACTGGGAAAGAACGGCCGTTATTCAGCCATGTACAACAAACAGTTAATTGAGGAAGAGTTGGCTGAGATATAACCTGGATAATAAACTGGAACACCTATCGAAACGACTTGGGGGACGATTGTCTGAACGCACGTCTCCCCGGTTTTCAAAACATAAGAGGAGCACGAAATGATTATTGTACCACTCGGAGTAGCATCCGCCACACCAACCGCCACCCGCCATCTTTCGTCCGTTGCACTCTGGAGAGAAGGAAGCGTTTTCCTCTTCGACTGCGGCGAGAACACCCAGATGCGTATGCTGCAGGGCGGGCTAAAGCGCTCTAAAATCGACTGCATCTTCATCTCCCACTTCGATACCGACCACTTTTCCGGCCTCATAGGCCTGCTCTCCACGCTGCAACTGCAGCGCAGGGACCGCAAGATTACCCTGGTGGGTCCCAAAGGCATGCAGGAGTTTGTGGAATGGAATTTTGAGTTCGCCAATCTCACTCTGAACTATCCCATAGAGTACGTGGAGCTGGAAGAGGGCTTCGAGCACGAGAGGGTGGTCGATGAGGACGAATACTACGTGGAGGCGCGTCCCCTGAACCACTCCAAATTCTGCATAGGCTACCGTTTTCAAGAAAAAGACCGTCCCGGCAAAGTAGACGCCGAAAAGGCGGAGGAGCAGGGCATCAGTGAAGACTGGCAGTACAAGGAGCTGAAGGCCGGTAACGATGTGGAGCTGGACGACGGCACCGTGGTCAAGTCCGACGACATCGTCGGACACCCGCGGCCCGGCGACTCCTTCGCCTACATCACCGACACGAAATACTGTCCCAATTCGGTCAAGCTGGGCATGAACACCAACGTGCTCATGCACGAGGCCACCTTCAGCGAGAGCCTCTCCGACAAGGCGGAGGAGACCGGCCATTCCACGGCCAAGGACGCCGCGCGGGTCGCAAACGAGGCCAAGACCAAGCTGCTGGTCATCACGCACTTCTCGGCGCGATACACCAACCAGTACGTGCTGCTTCGCGAGGCCCGCGACGAGTTCTTCCCCGCATGGGTGGCCACCGAACTGCGTCCCATCTTCACCGACCCGGCCCACGAGAAGGGCATCATCCAGCCAAAAGTCTACCTGAAGGAAATCAACAGGAACAAGGGGGGAGGAGATGACGACAGCAAGGACAAACGCAAAAGGCGTCCCAGCGGAAATAACAACAACAAGAGGAAACGATTCCGCAAGCGAAAGAGTAATTCAGGCGGCAAGTCCCGCCGGAACTACGACAAGAGCAGCCGCGAAAGCGACGATTCCTCCGACAGCCGCAGCTACAAGAAGAGCCGCAATGACTACAACAGCGATTCCGGCTCGTCGGGCGGCAGCCAGAAAAAACCCAAACCGATCACGCCGAGGACACCCTTCGACGACTTCAATCGGTTCTAGATAATTGACTCTTAGTGCCTGACTCCCAAAAGGATAAAGCCGTCGATTCAGACCTTCTTCGGCGGCTTTACTTTTTTCTGAAACCCTACCGGTGGTACGTAGTCCTGGGCATCGCCCTCACTCTCGGGGCGGCCTACCTGGGGGCCGTGCGTCCCTGGCTGGTAAAGGTGGCGGTGGACGACTACATTGCCTCCAACGACCTGGACGGGCTGATGCATATCGTCCTTCTGCTGGTCGCGGCCCTGGTGGGTGAGTTCGTGCTGCTGGTCTTCAATACCTATCTCACGCGCTGGTTCGGGCAGGGTACGCTCTTCAGCATGCGCAACGCGGTCTTCGAGAAGATTCAGTCGCTTCACGTGCAGTTCTTCGACCGCAATCCCATCGGCAAACTGATCACGCGCACCACCAGCGACATCGAGGCGCTGAGCGACCTGCTCAGCGACGGGGTGGTAAACATCATCGGCGACCTCTTCCGGCTTTTCTTTATTCTCTACTTCATGCTCAGCATGAGCTGGGAACTCACCCTGGTGGCCGTCTCCGTGCTGCCCATCCTTTTTTACGCTACCTTCCTTTTCAAATCGAAGGTGCGGGTCTCTTTCCTGAAGGTGCGCGACCAGATCGCCCGGCTGAACTCTTTCGTGCAGGAGCATATCAATGGCATGGCCATTGTGCAGCTTTTCAACCGCGAGGAGCGCGAAAAGGATAAGTTCAAGGAGATCAACGCCGGGCACCGCGAGGCCTATATCGAAACCATCTTCTACTTTGCCCTCTTCTGGCCGGCCGTGGAAGTCATTGCCAGCCTGGCCATGGCCCTGGTGCTCTGGTATGGGGGCGGAAGGGCGCTTATGTCGCCGGAACAGGGGGCTATTACCTTCGGCATTCTCATCTCATTTCTGCAGTACGTGCGGCAGTTTTTCCGTCCCATCCAGGGACTCTCGGAAAAATTCAACACCCTGCAGTCGGCCCTGGCCTCCTCCGAGCGTATTTTCAACGTGCTTGACACGCCCAACGAGATCGAGGACCCCGAGGAGCCGGCAGAGGTGGGACGCCCCCGCGGCGAAATTGAATTCAAGAATGTCTGGTTCGGCTACAACGAGGAGGAGACCGTACTGCGCGATGTCAGCTTTCACGCCGATCCCGGGCAGACGGTGGCCATCGTAGGAGCCACCGGGGCGGGGAAGTCCACCATCATCAACCTTCTGATGCGATTCTACGACATCGACCAGGGTTCTATCCTCCTGGACGGGGTGGACATACGCGACTTGAGGCTGAAAGACCTGCGCGCCCACTTCGCTCTCGTGCTTCAGGACAACGCCCTATTCTCCGGCAGCATCCTCGAGAACATCACCCTGGGACACCCCGAAATCTCCGAAAAACGCGTAAAGGAGGTGGCTGCCGAGATCGGTGCCGACCAATTCATAGACAGGCTTCCCGGCGGCTACCGCTACGAACTGAGCGAGCGGGGCGGGTCCATCTCCATGGGACAGCGTCAGTTGATCTGCTTTGTCCGGGCCATGGTCTTCGACCCTGCCATTCTGGTGCTCGACGAAGCCACCTCCAGCGTGGACTCCGAAACGGAGGAGGTGGTCAACCGGGCCTGCGACCGGCTTATGGAGGGGCGCACCTCCATCGTCATCGCCCACCGGCTCTCCACCATACATGAGGCGGACACCATCCTGGTGATGCACAGGGGCGAGATCCGCGAGCGGGGCACCCACAGCGAACTACTGGATCGCCCCGGGGGCATCTACCGCAAGCTCTACGAGCTGCAGTACAAGGACCAGGCGCTGGCCGACGCGACGGACTGACCTCCAATTTGCATTGGTTTTTGCGCCCGATGGCTGTTACTTTTCACGGCAGAACGCCACGCACCCCGAACCATCACACCACGCATTTCCCTATGGCTGTAGTACGCAACGACTGGACCAGGCAGGAGATCTCCGAAATTTTTAACACTCCGCTCATGGAGCTCATCTACCGGGCGGCGACGGTCCACCGCGAACACCACGAAACGGGGGAGGTGCAGGTCTGTACGCTTCTCTCCATTAAGACGGGGGGATGCCCGGAAGACTGTGCCTACTGTCCCCAGTCGGCCCACCACGATACCGATGTGGAGGCCGGCAAGATGCTTGACCGCGGGGAGATTCTCTCGGCGGCCCGTAAAGCCAAAGAAGCCGGGAGCACTCGCTTCTGCATGGGCGCGGCCTGGCGATGCGGCCGCGAAAACAGGGACTTCGACAGGGTGCTTGACATGGTGGGCGAAATCACCGATATGGGCATGGAGGTCTGCTGCACCCTGGGCATGCTCACCGACGAGCAGGCGCGCAAGCTGAAGGAGGCGGGCCTCTACGCCTACAACCACAACCTGGACAGCAGCGAGGATTTCTACAACCGCATCATCTCCACCCGCAAGTACCAGGACCGCCTCGATACCATCGACCGGGTGCGTGATAACAACATCTCGGTCTGCTGTGGCGGTATCATCGGCATGGGGGAGACCGACGAAGACCGCATCGAACTCATCCACAACCTGAGCACCATGCCGGAGCATCCTGAATCGGTGCCCGTCAATGCACTGATTGCCGTGGAGGGCACCCCGATGGAAGACCGCCCGCCGGTGCCGTGGAATGAAATGGCGCGCATGATCGCCACCGCGCGCATCACCATGCCTGACGCCATGGTGCGTCTCTCGGCCGGCCGTGTCAATATGAACATGGAGGAGCAGGCTCTCTGCTTCATGGCAGGCGCCAACTCCATCTTCACCGGCGAAAAGCTGCTGACTACGCCCAACAATGAGCTGGGCGAGGACCGGCGCATGTTTGAGATCCTGGGACTGCAGCCGCGGGAGGCCTTTAAGGATGCCCGGCCCGAGCACATGCCTCAGGCTGTAAACGCCGGGGGAAGCTGATGGGTGGCCGGGATGTTCTTGTTTCGGGAAAGACCCCTTTCCGCATCGAGGTGCCCTATACGCTCATAGAGTCGGGCCAAAAGGGAGAGAAGCCGATGATCGTCTATCTGCACGGCTTCGGACAGAACGTCAGGATTTTTCGGCGAAAGGTGGACGCCCTGCTCAACCTGAGAGCCTATCATCTGTTTATACAGGGACCCTACCCTATCTACGACGAGTCGCGCAAGCGCAAGGTAAGAGACTGGGGCCGCTCATGGTACCTCTACGACGGGGAGCAGCAGCAGTTTGTGCGCTCCCTGGAACTCACCTCCGAGTTTATCCAGGAAGTGATCGACAAGCTGATCAGGCTGGTCGACGTGAATCGACTGGCGCTGGTGGGCTACTCCATGGGAGGTTACCAGGCAGGCTATTTCGCACTTTCCCGCTGGAAACATGTGAACGACCTGGCGGTAGTCGGGGGACGCATCAAGACCGAGGTGTTCCGCGAGCGGTCCGGCAGCTACGGCCATCTCAACGTGCTTGCACTGCACGGAAGCGCAGACGTAAGCGTCGAGGCGGGGCCCCAGCGCGAGTCGGCCGCCGAACTGGAGGAGTGGGGGGCCAAGGTAGATTTTCGGGAACTCGACAGGGGACACGAGCTGGATGACGCCTACGTGGAGGAGCTGAGAGGCTGGCTTCGCGACTCCGGCTACGTGGATGAGGGGTACGTGGAGGATTAAAATTTACATTTGGCATATTAAAGCCTATATATTTATCATTTACCTTCTTTTGGAAATGGCAGTGAAACGAACCGCGAAGGAATCCCCATAATGAACGTATTAGTTGTCGAAGACGACCCGTCCGTCGGTACCTTGCTCAAAGCGGCGCTGAAGAAAAACGATCACGAAGCGGCGCTGGCCAAGAATGCGACGGAAGGCGAAGAGCTGGCATTTAACAACAAATATGACATCATCATCCTGGATCTCGGGCTGCCGGACGGCGACGGCTTCGACATCTGCAAGGAGATCCGCGACCGCGAGATCACCACGCCGGTGCTCATTCTGTCGGCCGAGCAGGAGCTGGATGTCAAGATCAAGTGCCTGAAGGTGGGCGCCGACGACTACCTCACCAAGCCTTTCGACACCGAGGAGCTGATCGCGCGCATCGAGGCCATCACCCGGCGAAGCGGCGATGGACCCGAACGTACGCTGGAATGCGGAGAGCTGGAGGTCAAGCAGCTCGAGCGAAATTTTACCGTCAACGGCGACAGTGTGGACCTGACCAACAACGAGTTCAATCTCCTGGTCTACCTGATGAAGAACAAAAACCGCATCATCACCCAGGAAGAGATCGCCGAGAACGTCTGGGACATTCACTTCGACACCCAGACCAACTACATCAACGTCTACATCAGCTACCTTCGCAAGAAGATACGTGACAAGGCCGATCGCGACTACATAGAGACGGTGCGGAAAAAAGGCTTCATCCTGCGCTGCGACGAGGAGGAGTAACCCGGCCGGAACTGCCTCCCTCCATGTCATCCACCGATGAGCTCATCGCCCACCTGCGCACCTTCGTGACCGACGAGCGGTGGGAGCGCCTTAACGAGGTACTATCGCAACGTACCAGGCGCCTCACCGTGGTCCTGGAGGACATCTACCAGCCGCATAACGCCAGTGCCGTACTGCGGAGCTGCGACTGTTTCGGCATACAGGATGTGCACATCATCGAAAACGAGAATCGCTTCACCCTCTCCAGCGAAGTGACGGTGGGTTCCGACCAGTGGCTTACCCTGGAGCGCTATCGCGGGGAGGAAGACAACACCCGGCGCTGCCTCCGGCACCTCAGGGAGGGGGGCTACCGCCTGGTGGCCACCACGCCCCACGAGGAAGGGGAGAAGGAGACCGTAGACATCGACCGGCTGCCGCTGGACCGTCCCATAGCCCTGCTCTTCGGTTCGGAGCTGCCTGGACTGACCGGCCGGGCCCTGGAAGAGGCCGACCTCTGCACGCGTATTCCCATGCTGGGATTCAGCGAGAGCTACAACATCTCCGTGAGCGCCGCCCTCAGCCTCTACGAACTCTCCCTGCGCATGCGACGTACGCTGCCGAGGGACAAGTGGGAGCTGCCGGAGCAGGACCGGCGCGGATTGCTGCTTCGCTGGCTCAAGACCTCCCTGCGGGCCGGTGAGGAACTGGCCGAAAAATTTCTGCGCGAGCGCGAGGAGTAGCGGCCCCGGCTGATTATTCGCGGGGGAGGGTGCGGGGCATGTCGGCCACCACGTAGGCCATGACCGCCATGGTGGCGATGCATTTCTTGTAGTCCTCCGCGTTGAGCTTGTCGATGGTGTCAGCCGCGGAGTGGTGGTACCAGAAGTAGCGGCTGCCGTCCACCGACAGTCCCATGCCCGGCACCCCCTCCTGCATGATCGGGCCTATGTCGGCCCCGCCGCCCCCGCGCGTGACCGCATCGGAGCCGATGGGGGCCAGCAGGGAACCCACGGCCGCCACCATCTCCCAGGCGGCGTCCGACCCGCTGAAACCGAAGCCGCGCGGCTCGAAGACCCCGCTGTCGGATTCCATGGCCAGCACGTGGTCGTCCACCGTGCCGTCCTCCACCACCATGTCACGGTAGGCGTTGGCGCCTCGCAGCCCGTTTTCCTCGTTGGTCCACAACACCACCCGCACGGTGCGGCGAGGCTGCAGGCCCAGCTCTTTCATGATTTTCAGTGCCTCCCAGGCGGCCAGGCAGCCGCCGGCGTCGTCCATGACGCCCTGACCGACGTCCCAGGAGTCGATGTGTCCCCCGAGCACCACGATCTCCTCGGGACGTTCCGAGCCCCGTATTTCGGCGATAACATTGCGCGAGGGCACGTCAGGAAGGGTCTCGGCGTCCATTTCAAGGCGTATTTCGATCCGCTCCCCGCGCTCCTGCATGCGGTGCAGCATGGCGGCGTCCTCGAGGGTGATGGCGGCGTGGGGAATCCTGGGCACCCCTTCTTCGTAGCTGGAGTTGCCCGTGTGCGGGGTCTGCATGGAATAGGGACCCACGCTGCGTACCAGACTGGCCACCGCGCCTGCGCGTGCCGCCTCGATGGCGCCCTGGGTACGGTAGCGCACGGTCTGCCCGTAGGAGGTGAAGGGCACGTCATAAAGCACAATTTTGCCCCCGGCCTCATCGCTCCTGGCCTTCAGGTCTTCGAAGCTCTCCACCACCAGCACCTCTGCGCGGATGCCCCCTTCGGGCGTGCCCACACTTCCTCCCAGTCCCAGCATGGGGAGGTCCTTTTCGCGCGGGGCGAGCAGGGCGGCCGACTCCTCGCCGCGCACCCAGTGCGGCACCATGACCTCCTGGGTCCAAACGCGGTCGAAGCCGTCCGCCCGCATCTCTTCCACGATCCAGTCGATAGAGCGCTCCAGACTCTCCGAGCCGCTGAAACGGGGCCCGAAATGGTCGCCGAACCAGGTGAGCTCCTCAAAGGACTCCTCGTCCGACATGGCGGCGTCGATGATGCGCTGAGCCTCCCCGGAGTAGGCGGCGATGTCGGGATGGTCGGACAGCTCCTGGGCGTGCAGGGCGCCCGAAAAAAGGAGTAACAGGGTGAGTACAGGAAGGGTGCGGAAGGAGGGATGCATGGGCGGATCCTTTAGGTTGGAATTACGCCCCGAATATAACGCTTCGCGGGCAGGATCGCACCGGCTAGTCCATCGACTCCTGGTTGCTGGCGGAAATATCGCGGTACATGGCGTACTCCTCGGGTGTGATGTTGCCGAAGAGGTACTGCAGGGGATCCACCGGACGGCCTTCGCGCAGGATTTCGTAGTGCAGGTGGGGGCCCTCGACCTGTCCGGTTTGCCCGGAAAAACCGATGAGCTGCCCGCGTTCCACGCGAGTGCCGGGACGGATGCCGCTGGCGAAGGAGGAGAGGTGGGCGTAGCGTGTTTCAAAACCGTAGCCGTGGTCCAGCTTCAGCAGGCGCCCGTAGGTGCCTTCGGTTCCGGCAAAGCTGACGGTTCCTTCGCCCGTGGCGTAGACCTCGTCGCCCACGTTGGCGCGCAGGTCGATGCCCTCATGCATGCGGCGGTAGTTCAGCACCGGGTGCATACGCATGCCAAAGCCACTGATGAGCACACCCTCTACGGGTTTAATGGCCGGCAGGTGCTGCATCTTCTCCCGGTTTTCGTTGTAGTATTTCTTGATCTGGGAGAAACTTGACTTCTGGATGCTGACCGAGCGCTCCAGGCTTTCCAGATTCTGGGCAGTCCACTTGAGAATTTCGGAGGTTTCCTGGCTGTAGACGTCGAACTCGGAGTAGATGTCGGCGCCGCCCGTACCCGCCTCGCGCTCGTCGTAGGGGATGGGTTCCATGCCGAGGACGGAACGGTACATCTCGTTGTCCATCTGGGCGAGCTGGTCCACTTCGCCGTCCAGCTCCTCAATAGTACTGCGGGTCTGCTTGAGCTGGTTGATCAGCTCCCGGTTCTCGGCCTTCAGGGCGATTTCGGCGGGGGTGCCCACCGTGCGGGAAAGGAGGGAGACGGCAAGCCCGGAGATGATGACGCCGCAGAGGATCCAGACGCAGGCGTTGTAGACAATTCGCTCGAGGGCGTTGTATTCGAGGGGGACGAACTCACAGTTCTGTTCGTCGTAGAAAAAATAATTCTGCAGTGACATGAATCCCTGTTTAGCTCAGATGAGGTAGTACCTCAGAAGATCTCCGCGTCCTTCAACGCGCCAAGTTACGGAAAGTTGGCAATAGTTAAAAGAAGGGCACTTTTCTACTCCACATCGCCCTCAAAGTACTCGATGGCCCTTTTGGGGATGTCAGCTTCCTCTTTTTTGCGTGCGATCTGCGCGCGCACCTTCTCCTGGAAGGCCTCGGCGGCGTCGTAGCCGTAATGACGCAGCAGGTAATTCATGGCGATCACCTCGGCGATAACGGTAATGTTCTTACCCGGTGTGATGGGGAGGTTAATGAGGGGGATATCCACCCCCAGGATGGAGGTCAGGTCGCGATTCAGTCCCGTACGCTCGATGTCCTGCGACTCGTCCCATAGCGTCAGCTCCAGCACCACCTCCAGGCGTTTCTGGTAGCGGATGGCGCGGATGCCGAACATGGAGAGGATGTCGATGATACCCAGTCCCCGTATCTCCATGAAGTGCTTGTTGATCTCGGTGGCCGAGGCCATCAGGATGTTGCTCTTCTTGGTGAGAATCACCACGTCGTCGGCCACCAGGCGGTGGCCCCGTTCGACCAGGTCGAGGGCCACCTCGCTTTTGCCGATGCCCGATTTGCCGGCCACCAGGATGCCGATGCCGTAAACATCGACCATGGAGCCGTGCACCACGGTTTGCAGGGCGAACTGATCTTCCAGGAAGTCGCGCACCAGCTGCATGAAGCGCGTGGTCTCCACCCCGGTTCGGAAGAGGGGAATGCCGGCCCCGGCGATCTCTTCCCGCAGGTGTTCGGGCAACTCGTTGCCGTCGGTAAGAAAGATCACCGGGATGTCGAAGTTCAGCAGCTGGGTGATGGCTTCCTTCTGCTTCTCGCGGGAGAGGTGTTCCAGGTACTGCGATTCGGTATTGCCTACCACCTGTATGCGCTGGTGGGTAAAAAGCTCCGTATAGCCCGCCAGGGCCAGGCCGGGACGGTGGAGGTCGGCCTCGGTGACGAAACGCTGTCCGCACTGCTCCTCGCCGCTGACTGGCAGGACCTCCATCTGGACGCGCTCCCTGAGTTTCTCCACAAGGTAGGCTACAGTGATTTTCTCCTTGCGGGGAATGGGTTCAATATTGCCGAGGGGCATGGGGATCTTGCTGCTTGGGCCGGGCACAGGCCCGGGCGGGGTGATCAGTGGTTGTTGAAGTGCTTATCCTTGTACTTTTTGAGCTGGCGCGCGGCGTTGTCCACCACCTGGTTTATGGCCTGCTCGTAGGAGGAAGCCCGCTCCCGGGCGTTGATGAGGGTCTGGGGAATTTTCACATTCAACTCGGCCTGATGCGGGTTTTCGTCGTCCGGCGTGGGCTGAAGTACAATGTCGCAGGTAATGATGCGGTCGTAGAACTGGTCCAGTTTCTGCACGGCGTCTTCTGCGTAGAGGTGCAGGTCGCTGCTGGCATCAAAGTGTCGGGCGGTAAATGTTGTTTTCATAACACTTATTAAGTCTTAGAGTCTGTTAAAGTCTGATAAGTCTTAAAGTCTGTTAAGTCGGAAAGTCGGGAAGTCTTAAAGTCGGTGGTTGTCATATTAACAGGTTTAGGGGCGCCGGCGTTTTGAGCGGCCCGGGATCAGGGATTTTTGGCCCGCGGGTGGGCTCCTTCGTAGACCTTTTTCAGCCTCTCCACGCTGGTGTGGGTGTAGACCTGGGTGGCCGCCAGGCTGGCGTGTCCCAGCAGCTCCTTGATTACGCGGATGTCGGCACCGCGGTCCAGCAGGTGCGTGGCAAAGCTGTGGCGCAGCACATGCGGACTCTTCTGGGTTACCTCGCTGGTACGCTGCAGGAAGTCGCGCACCATGCGCTGCACCGCCCGCGCATAGATGCGCTGGCCGTGGGCGGCCAGAAAAAGGGCCCTGCGGGCATCGGCGTCCGTGCGCTCCCCGAACAGCTCCTCCCGGGTCTGCAGGTGGCGCCGAAGCGCTTCCTCGGCGCGACCTCCCAGGGGCACGATGCGCTGGCGGGAGCCCTTGCCGAGCACCTTGGCCTGGCTGAGCTCCAGGTTGAGATCGCCGGTGTCCAGCTGCGTGAGCTCGGAAAGACGCATGCCGGTGCCATAGAAAAGCTCCAGGATGGCGCGGTCCTGCCAATCGGCCGGTGCATCGCCCCCCGCCAGATCCATCATGCGATCCAGGTCTTCCACGGTGGCGGTCTTGGGCAGGGGTTTTTCCTTGCGGGGTACGATCAGCAGGTGGGCGGGATTTTTCTGCACTATTCCCCTTTTGAAGCAGTATTTGAAAAAGGAGCGTATAGCGGCCACCTTCCGGGCGATACTGCTCTTGGTGAGCCGCTCCCCGGAAAGTTCGCCCAGCCAGAGTCGGATGGTGAGCCGGTCGATGCGGTCCAGCGGCACCTGTTTCTCCTCGCATGCAAAGTTGTGGGCGCAGAAATGCAGGAACTGGCGCAGGTCCGTCCCGTAGGCGTCGATGGTGTGGGGAGAGGCATTCCGCTCCACCTTCAGATAGCGCAGGTATTTGTCGACCGCCTTCTTCATCGTTGGCAATATGGACACTTTACCGCTAAAAATAAACTGCAACCTGTCCCGCATCAGTCCAGGTCGCGACCCTTCCAGCGGGGCGGGCGTCCCGTGAGCCGGTCGGCCAGCACCCTGGCGGCGAGGGCCTCAAACCAGAGCACGCCCAGGGCGTGGGTGGCCGCGCCCGCCCGCCCCCAGCCGTAGAGGCGCGCGACGGCCAGCCGCTGCAGCATAGCCAGGGTGAGGGCCGCAGCGGAAGCCAGGGCCAGGGCGGGTTCACCGCCCATGAGTCCCCACGCCAGTCCCCCCCACGGCAGCACCCAGGCGGCGGCGTTCCAGAGGGCGGCGACGGCGAATAGAATGGAGCTGCCGCCGAAACCCGCCAGAAAGTTCTTGCGGAAGCCCTCCCACATTTGCCGGTGGCCGGCGTACATGCGGCAGGCTACGACATCGGACCCGTTGAACATCTCCAGCGTGTAATTCTCCCGCTTGATGCGACGGGCCAGGGCCAGGTCTTCCACGATCTCGCCTCGCACCGAGGCGTGTCCCCCCACCGCCTCGTAGGCCTCCCTTTGGAAGGCCAGGAACTGTCCGCAGGCGGCGGCGAAAAAGGAGCGGAAGAAGGGGCGAAGGAACCGGGGCAGCCACCGCGGGTCTCGGCGCACGTAGCGAACGGGCAGGTGGGCCAGCAGGGCGTGGTAGATGACGGGGATGACTCGGCGCGCCCAGAAGTGGTCCATGACCTGCTGCGGCCAGAGGGTGATCATGTCCAGCGTCCTGCGCGCCATGGTTCGCACGGTGCGCGCAACGGTATCCTTGGACAGGTGCGTATCGGCGTCGATAAAAAGAAGAATGTCTCCGGAGGCGGCGTCTGCGAGCTGGGCGCAGGCCCAGTTTTTGCCGTGCCAGCCCCTCGGCAGGGCCCGGCCGTCCAGGAGGGAGAGCCGGTCGGGGTGCCCGCGGCGAAGCTCCTCCAGGAGGGCAGGGGTGTGGTCTTCGGAATGGTCGTCGAGTACAAGGACCTCCAGTCGGGGATAATCCTGGCCGAGGGCCGAACGCACGCAGCGCTCGATGGTGTCGGCCTCGTTACGGGCAGGGATGCAAATGCTGACCAGGGGAGGGGCTTTATCCGGGAAACGCTCCCAAGGTGGCAGCAGGACACGGAAGTCGCGGCTGTTGCGGAGCACCAGGGCGGTGGTCATCAGCAGGTAGGCGAGTACGGCGAGGGTGAGATAGAAGATCATGGCTTCTTAAGGAACAGCATCGGAAGCTAAATCATTTGAAGATAAACAATGCAATGGCGTACTTGGCGATGGCATGAAATTACAGTCGGACATAACGAAGAACGGGCGCGGGTCGGGGAAGTCCCCGGGCGCCTACGAATGGTGGTATTTCGATGCGGTGGACCCCGAGAGGGAGCTGCGCGTGGTGGCCATTTTCTATGAAGGCAATCCCTTCTCGCGCCGCTACATCGAGGCGCAGCGCTCCGGCGCGGCCAGATCGGAGCAATTTCCCGCGGTGAGCATCTCGGTCTACGGCGGGGGACGAACCCTCTACTGCAGCTTTACCGAGTACGGTCCGGGAGAGGCCCGCTTCGGGCAGGAGGGGGCCGTGCTGCAGGTGGGGAGACACCGGGTGGAGACTGTCATGGAGGAGGGCGGGGTCCGCTGCCGCCTGCACCTGTGCGAGGAGCTGCCCTCCGGCGACGCCCTGGAAGGGGAGCTGGAGTACCGTGGACCCGCCCCGGACCCGGGACTGTTTGCGGAGGCGGCCGGCGAGGCGGAACACACCTGGAATCTGGCCCTGCCGCGGGCCGGTGTGCGAGGGGAACTGCGCCTGCGCACGCCCCTGCATGAGGAGCGGAGGCTCGCCTTCGAGGGCCGCGGCTACCACGATCACAACACGGGCGCCGAGCCCATGAAGGAGGCCTTCCGCAACTGGTACTGGGGACGCGTGCATTTCGAGGCGGGCACGCTGGTATACTACGTCATGGACGACCGCGACGCAGGCGGAGGACGGTCGCGCGAGCAGGCCTGGCTCATTGCCTCGGACGGCGGAAGCATTTCCGAGCGCTTCGTCCGCGTGGAAGCGGAAGACCGTCAGCGCACCCTCTTCGGGCTGCACACGGCCAGACGCATGGTGATTGCAGGCGAGGGCGCGCAGGTCACCGTGCAGCACGAGCAGGTACTGGACTCCGGCCCCTTCTACCAGCGCTTTGCCAGCCGCGCCTTTCTCCGCCTGCCGGGTGAATCCGCCGTGCAGGCCCAGCCCGGCATCGCCGAATACCTCCGCCCGGAACGCATCCACCAACGCCTTTTCTGGCCCCTGGTCAACATGCGCATATATTACCGGGCGGAAGGTCCGCACTGGGTGCAGCGCTCGCCGCGACTCTACCGGTGGACCTGGTAGCGGGGCTTCTGTTTTTCGGTCACAATGGCCTATATTTGACCGTTCGCAATCCCCAACCCCAAATGGGTCCAACTGACATGCCTCCAACCAGGGCGCCACATGCAAGAGGGTCTGCGCACAGGGACTCACCGCGTGCGGTGCGCCACCTGGCGCTCCTGCTGCTGGTCCTCCTGCTGGCTTCCTGCGCCACCCCCACCGCGCCTACCGGAGGCGAGCGCGACCAGGAGGGACCCCGCGTGGTGGCCACGGAGCCGGAGACGGGCACCACCGGTTTTGAGGGACGCTCCATCACCTTCCGCTTTTCCGAATTCGTAAACCGCGGTTCCCTGGAGGGCGCCCTCACCCTGGAACCGGAGCTGGGCATGGCGCACAGCCTGGACTGGGGACGAAAGTCGGTGACTGTGGAGCTGGAGCACGACCTGCCCGACTCCACCACCCTTATTGTGAGCATCGGCACCGGACTGGCCGACATGAACGGAAACAGCATGGCCCAGCCGGTAAAAGTGGCCGTCTCTTCGGGAGCGCAGATCGACGAGGGCACCCTCACCGGGATCATCCGTGACGCCCGGACGGGAGCGAGGGACGCTGGTTTTCGCGTGCTGCTCTACCGCGAGCCGGTGGATTTCAGCGAGCCGGCAGTCTATTCGTCCGAGACCGACACCAGCGGGCGTTTCAGCTTCGCCTACCTTGGAACCGACAGCTACGTGCCGGTTTGGGTGGACGACCGTAACCGCAACAAAACCTGGGACCGCGGCACCGAGCGCGCGCAGCCCTTTTCCTCACCGTCGCTTCAGCTGGCGCGCGGCGCCTCCGATACCCTGGCCACCCTGTATGTCGCGGGGGCCGACACCTCGGCGCCGATCCTGCGTGGGGTGGGACTCTTCAGCCGGCAGCGGCTGCGGCTCCGCTTCAGCGAAAACGTGGCCCTGCGCGAACAAACTCGGATCACGGTGACTGATTCGACGGGGGCCGCCCTTGACGAGGGCTATGCCCTCTACGTCTCCTCGACCGATCCCTACGTGCTCTTTGCCCACAGCGTCCGTCCCCTGCACCCCGACTCATCCTACGGTATCCGCGTGCGCGGCATCTCCGACGAGGCCGGCAACGTGCGCGACAGCACTTTCATTCGCACCGGCGGCTCGGCGCAGGCCGACACCACCCGCCAGCGCGTGGTGGGCGCGCTGAACCTCGGCGGACTCTACCCGGACGAGCCGCTGACGGTGGTCTACGCGGCCCCCATTTCGGGCGCGGCCGTAGTCGATTCGGTAAAGATCGTCCGCGGCACGGAGATGGTTCCCGGGCAGCCGCGCAGCAGCGCCGAACGCAACCGCCTGACCGTGCGTCCCGACGGCAGCTGGCAGGGAGGCGTGGACTACGAATTCCGGGTATGGGATCCCGCTTCAGACTCTTATCGGCGCTACAGTCCCGAGATCTGGCAGCCGCGCGACATGGGCGGGCTCTACGTTGAGACGGCCGACACCTCCCTCGCGCGGCGGCACCGGCTGCGCCTATACAGCCCGGAGCGGGGCGTGGTGGCCGATACCACCTTCGGGCAAAGCATCGAACTGGAAGACCTGCCGCCCCTGGAGTACCGAGTGGTGGTCTACCACGACCGCAACGGGGACGGGGAATGGGATCCGGGCACCGTGGAGCCCTACGCCGCGCCCGAACCCTATTTTATTCAGCAGGGGGTGCCCCTGCGCAGCGGTTTCGTCGGGGAGGTGACGGTGTCGTTCGGTCTGCGCTGAGTGTCCGCGTCCCCGCCGGCTCCAAAATGTGCCGCTTTTTCCTTATCTTTGGCTTATAGCCTGAACTTCGCGAACCAGCCCGCATTCAACGCGTAAATCCATGTCTGACGAGACCACCACGGCCCCCTCCAGAGAGCAGAACAACAAGGCCGCCGACCGGTCGGACGAAGACCGTCCCCGGGAACCCTACGAGGCCACGAATAACATTCGCTTTGTGACGGCCGCCAGCCTGTTCGACGGGCACGACGCCAGCATCAACATCATGCGGCGTATCTTGCAGAGCAGCGGCGCGGAGGTCATACACCTGGGACACAACCGTTCGGTTCGCGAGATTGTGGAGTGCGCCATCCAGGAAGACGTGCAGGGCATTGCCGTGAGCTCCTACCAGGGCGGGCATATGGAGTATTTTACCTATATGGTGGACCTGCTGGAGGAGTTGGGCGCCTCCCACATCAAGGTGTTCGGCGGGGGAGGGGGCGTGATCGTGCAGGATGAGATCGACGAGCTGCACGACTACGGCGTGACCCGCATCTTTTCGGTGGAGGACGGCAGCACCATGGGGCTGCAGGGAATGATCAACCACATGCTGGAGCAGTGCGACTTCGACACCACCGAAGTGGAGGAGGTGAACCCGCAGAAAATCCTGCAGCGCGACACCGTCACACTGGCGCGCTGCATCACGGCCCTGGAAAACGACCGCAGCGATATACTTCGCCTGGAGGACGACGGCCTGGTCGACGGAAAGGGCAATCGCATCGAGTCGCGCAAAAACGGCCATCCCATCCCCCTGATCGGCATTACGGGCACCGGGGGCGCCGGCAAGAGTTCTCTCACCGACGAGCTGGTACGGCGTTTTCTGATGGAATTTGATGACCTGAACATCGGCATCATCTCCATCGACCCCTCCAAGGTGCGTACCGGCGGGGCGCTGCTGGGCGACCGCATCCGCATGAACAGTCTCGACCCCGAACGGGTCTATATGCGCAGCCTGGCCACCCGCGCCACCAACCGCACCACCAGCCGTGCCGTGAAGGGGGCCATCGAGGTCTGCCGCACGGCCGGATTCGACCTGGTGATTATCGAGACCAGCGGCATCGGGCAGAGCGACACCGAGATCGTGGATGTCTGCGACCTTCCCCTCTACGTGATGACCAGCGAGTACGGGGCCGCCACGCAGCTTGAGAAGATCAACATGCTCGACCTGGCCGAGATGGTGGTGCTGAACAAGTTCGAGAAAAAGGGATCGCAGGACGCCCTGCGCGACGTGCGCAAGCAGATGAAGCGCAACCGCGGGGCATGGGACCTGAAGGCCGAACAGATGCCGGTCTATCCCACCATCGCCGCCCAGTTCAACGACGAGGGCGTGAATCGACTGTTCAAGGCGCTGGTGGACCGCATCAACGAGCGCTACAGCCTCAGCTGGGAGACCGCCCTCCACACCCGTCCCGAGCCCGCCGAGGACATCCAGGGACAGTCCATTATTCCCGGCAAGCGCGTGCGGTACCTCTCCGAGATCTCCGAAACGCTCCGCGACTACCACGCCTGGGCCGAAGAGCAGGCCGAAATTGCGGCGAAGCTGGAGCAGGTCACCGGCACCCGTGAGCAGGTGCAGGAATGGGATCCGGACGGCCGCGAGGCATTTACAGACAAGCTGGAGGAGATGCGCGATCACTGGCGCAGCCGGCTGGACCGCCGCTGCCGCAAGATCCTGGAGGACTGGGATGAGCTCTACGAGCGCTACCGCCGGGAGACGGTGGAGGTGCAGGTGCGCGACCGCACCTTCGAGAACGAAATGTACCGCGAATCGCTCAGCGGCACGAAGATTCCACGCGTGGCCCTGCCCAAAACCGAGCGGCTCGACGAGCGCCTTACATTCGCCCTCAAGGAGAACCTGCCGGGCTATTACCCCTTCACTGCAGGCGTCTTCCATTTCAAGAGGGAGGGCGAGGACCCCACCCGCATGTTCGCCGGGGAGGGCACCCCCGAGCGGACCAACAAGCGGTTTCACTACCTGAGCGAGGGCATGCCGGCGGCCCGCCTGTCTACGGCCTTCGACTCGGTGACCCTCTACGGGGAGGACCCCGACCACCGGCCCGACATCTACGGCAAGGTGGGCAACTCGGGCGTGAGCATATGCACGCTGGACGACATGAAGAAGCTCTATTCGGGTTTCGAGCTTACCTCCCCCAAGACCTCCGTTTCCATGACCATCAACGGCCCTGCGCCGATGATCCTGGCTATGTTCATGAATACGGCCATCGACCAGGAGGTGGAGCGCCACCTGAGAGAGGAGGGCCAATGGGAGCAGGCCCAAAAGAATATCGAAAAGCACTTTGAGGAGCGCGGGACCGAACCGCCCTCCTACCACAGCGATCTGCCCGCTATCAGCGACGGTTTCGGGCTGGGACTTCTGGGCATTTCCGGTGACAGGCTGGTGGATGCCGAGACCTATGAAAAAATCAAGGAGAGAACCCTTAAGGTCGTGCGCGGCACGGTACAGGCCGATATACTGAAGGAGGACCAGGCCCAGAATACCTGCATCTTTTCCACGGAGTTTGCCCTCAAGATGATGGGCGACATCCAGGAGTATTTCACCGAACAGGAGGTGCGGAACTACTATTCGGTCTCCATCTCCGGCTACCACATCGCCGAGGCGGGAGCCAACCCCGTCACCCAGGCGGCTTTCACCCTGGCCAACGGATTCACTTACGTGGAGTATTACCTGTCACGGGGCTTGGATATCGACGAATTTGCCCATAACCTCTCCTTCTTTTTCAGCAACGGCCTCGACCCGGAGTATGCCGTCATAGGGCGTGTGGCCCGGCGCATCTGGGCTGTGGCCATGCGCGAGAAGTACGGGGCCAACGAGCGCTCCCAGAAGCTGAAATACCATATCCAGACCAGCGGACGCTCCCTGCACGCCAAGGAGATCCAGTTCAACGACATCCGCACCACGCTGCAGGCGCTGCTGGCGATCTACGATAACTGCAACTCTCTGCACACCAATGCCTACGACGAGGCGATCACGACACCCACGGAGGAGTCGGTGCGACGCGCCCTGGCCATACAGCTCATCATCAACAAGGAGATGGGCACGGCCATGAACGAAAACATCAACCAGGGCTCCTATTTCATCGAGGAGCTGACCGACCTGGTGGAGGAGGCCATCCTGAGCGAATTCGACCGCCTGACCGAACGGGGCGGCGTGCTGGGCGCCATGGAGAACATGTATCAGCGCGGCAAGATTCAGGACGAGAGCCTGCACTACGAGTCCCTCAAGCACAGCGGAGAGAAACCTATCGTCGGCGTGAACACCTTTCTGAAGGAGGACGAAGAGGAGGGGGACGACGGGCAGGAGAAGAAGGTGGACCTGATCCGGTCGACCACCGAAGAGAAGGAGCAGCAGATTGCCAGCCTGGAGGCATTTTGGAACCGAAACGAGCCGGATTCGAAGACGGCCCTCAAAAGCCTGAAGGAGACCGCCCGTCAGGGTGGCAACATCTTCGAAGAGCTTATGGAGACCGTCAAGGTGGCGTCACTGGGACAGATATCGGAAGCCCTCTATGAGGTGGGCGGGCAGTACCGGCGGAATATGTAAACCCGTATTTTATTTGTACTTGACGGGAACCTTGACGTATATTAAAGAAAAAATCATACGTCAAGCTTATGAAAAGCAAGTTGACGCTCCGAATGGAAGATTCGTTGATCAAGCGGGCGAAAAAGCGTGCCGCGGAGAGGGGAACTTCCGTTTCACAGATGGTAGCCGATTATTTCGCACTTATTGAATCCAAGTCTTCGCCGGGAAAATCGGATCTACCCCCCGTAACTTCTTCGTTTGCCGGAATTCTTAAAGACACGGAATTGGGAGAGGATGATTACAGAAGCCATCTCGAAGAGAAATACCTCAAATGAAGATTCTCTTCGATACGAATGTGTTCCTGGATGTTTTTCTAAAGCGGACGGATTTATCAAGGCCGACATCCCGGTATATGGCCCGGAAGATTTGTTGATAGCCATTGAGGCCCTGGAGAAGGGAGATTAATCCCGGTATTCTACGTTCCAGGTCATCCGCTGTCGCGGTTTATGCGGTTGGTCTAAAAGGAGAGATCCGCCACCACCGGCAGGTGGTCCGAGGGGTAGCGCCGGTCGCGGTAGGTGCTCAGAATGGCGTGCGAGCGTACGGTGACTTCCCCGTTTACGAAGATGTAGTCGATGCGCCGTGGATTTTCCGAGCCTCCAACCTCAAAACCCTCGAAGGTGAAGAGGGGACCCACGTGCGGCGTTTCGCTCTCCGTGAAGGCATCCCGCAGCCCGCCTCCGGTAAGCCGGTCGTAGGGCTCGCTGTCGGGTGTGGCGTTAAAATCGCCCGTCACCACGGCCGGAAGTCCTTCCGGGCCGGCCATCCGCTCCACCGTTTCGGCGATCAGGCGGGCGCTCCCGGCCCGGGCGGTGTCTCCCCGGTGGTCAAAGTGGGTGTTGAACACCATGATGCGGCGCCCGCTCTCCCGTTCGCGAAAGGTGCCGAAGGTCAGGATGCGGGGCAGGGCCGCGTCCCACCCGCGGCTGCCCGTTACGCCCGGCGTGAGGGAGAGCCAGAGAGTGCTGTCGCTGTCCTCTACCAGCTCAAAACGCGTGGAGTCGTAGAGAATGGCCGAATACTCACCGGCCTGTTCGCCGTCGTCGCGTCCCACCCCGATCCATGCCATCTCGGGGAGCTCCCCGTCGAGCCAGGCAAGCTGATGATGCAGGGCCTCCTGAACGCCCAGAAAGTGCGGTTCGTGGAGGCGGATCAGTCCCACAAGACGATCTCTGCGAAGCTCCCACCGGTTCACGCCGTCTCCGGGATTGTCGTAGCGAATGTTATAACTCATCAGGCGTGCCGGGACCTCCCCGTCAGGTGGTCCGGTTGCGCAGGAGGCGAGCAGCAGGGCAGCCAGGCAGATTCCGCCCAGGGTGAGGCAGCAGCGGGGGATGCGGAAGGGGAGACCCACGCTCAGGCCCGGATGTCGATCTCACGGGGGGCGTGAGCGCGCGGGACGTCGTTCATGGAGTCCCCGGCCGGGCAGCGGTCACGCACGAAGTTGAAAAGCGCAAGGGTGGTGAAGGCCCAAAGAGCGGCGTGCAGGGGAAAGGGGATGAAACTTACCCCGAAGAGCAGAAACATGCCGCCCATGCAGCCGGCGGTCAGGATCAGCTCCTGCTTGAAATCGTCGGATTGGAAACGGATCTGCATGATCAGCAGGCCGCTGGTCACGTAGAAAATAAGCAGCACCATCCGTCCCGCCCGCTCCAGAGTGTTAAGATCGCCCCCGAAGCTGTCGATAAAAAATAGGCAGGCGAGCAGACTGATGAGTCCTGACAGTAATTTTTTCATAGGAACCTCCGTACCCGTAACGGGAGATGGAGGCCTGCTACGCGCGTGCAGCGCAAGACCTTCGCAGATCTGTATGTTGGCTCACATACCCGTAGCAAGCCATTGAAGCACGATGCTTCGACCCCAAATAAAGGAGATTGCCCTAGATGCGCAATTAGATTTTAGTTAAGTACCATAAAAAAATCTAATTATTGACCCACCATAGGGCCTCATAAGGGCGATGGGACGGTTCAGGCCGCATCTCTGCGCCTGTCGCGGTACCAGATGCCTCCAAAGATGAGCATGAGGACCAGCGATACCGGCGCAACCCAGCGGAAGGACATGCGTCCCCCGTAGTTATCGGCACGACCCAGGATTTCTTGAGCCCGGGACACCGTGGGATTGTCCACGCCCGTACTGACAATGGCGCGCAGGGCGTTGGCGGTTTCCAGGGGAGGGAGCTCCTGCGTGTTCTCGTCTATGCCCGCCAGGGCTTGCCCGGCCAGGTCCACCGCGTTCTGAATATCGTACTCGGTAATACCCTGGCGAAGGGCGAGGGAAGGAAATTCATCCACGGTCTGCTGCATCACGGCGCGCGTCTCCTGGAAGGGCATGCGGTCGGGAGCGTAGCTGTCTGCGATATCACCCATCAGGGGAGCGGTGACGAGTCCCACCACGGCCATGCCCATGCCGCCCATCAGTCCAAGTCCCAGCGCTCCCGTTCGGGGCACGCGTTCATTGACAAATCCAAGCATGGTGGGCCAGAAGTAGGTGACGCCCACGGCGAAGACGGTGGCTGAGAGGAAGGCCATAAGCGCGGTTTCGGCATAGCTGAGCCAGTAGAGGCCTATGCCCGACACCACCGAGGAAAAGAAGAGAATGCCGATGGGCGAGAGGCGGGTGACCGTATTTTTAGCGAAATAGCGCAGCACGGCCATCAGCCCGCTGATCCAGACGAGCACCAGAATGCCCGGTATGCCGCCCGCTTGCAGTACGGCTGGCACCCATCGGTTGGGTCCAAGTTCAATAGACGCCGTCAGTGCCATGCAGAAGAGCATGAGCAGAAAGATGGGGGAGGTAAAGGTGGCCTTGAACATCTCGCCCATGGATACGCCCGACTGCACCCCCTCGGTGTCGGGAAAGAGTCGGAAGAGCAGCATGTAGCCGTAGACGGCGGTGGGTACCAGGATGAGGGCCAGCTTCAGTTCCCAGGACCCTATACCCAGCTGGGTAAGAGCGTAGGCGGCGAGTCCCCCGATCACCGCCCCGCCTGGAAACCAGACATGGAACTGGTTCAGCTTGACCGTCTTGTCGTCGGGGTAGAGGGTGGCTACCAGCGGATTGCAGGCGGCCTCCACCAGCCCGTTGCCCATGGCAATGATGAGCGCCCCGGCGAAGAGCATGGTGAAGCCGGTGGCGAAGATCATGACCGCCACACCCGCCACATGTCCCAGGAAGGCAAGCCGCACCAGAAATCGCATGCCCAGATTGTCGCAGAGAGGGGCGAAAATGATGTTGGAGACGGCGAAACCCCAGAGGGCGGCGCCGCCGATGTAGCCCACCTGCAGGTTGGTGAGGACAAATTCCTCCTTGAGGGCGCCCATAACGTCGCCCACTGTGGCAAAGGCTACCGAGGTGGCGATCAGCGCGATACAGCTTCCTATGAATAGACTTCTGCGGTCGACATCCTCGTTGCCTACGTGCTGTCTGGTGGCCATGCCTAATGCTTTAGATTATTAGTTCAATCGAGAAAAAAAGAACACAAAGTAACGGTACTTGTCAACTGCGCCCCATTTATTTAACATTTTAACATTTAAGGTGCCGGAAAGTGGTCGGTAAGGGTGGAATTCTGCATGATTAATTTATTTATTGCGGAGGATGTCCACAGAGAACCAAGCAACATTGAAAGATCTCACCTCCCCCGGCCGCCCCATAAGCCGCAGGAATTTTATCTCGGCTCTGGGGTGGACGCTGGCCGGCGCCATGCTGACGCCTGCGTCCGCCTGCACGCCTGCTGCCCGCGAGCCCTTCTTTTCCATTTCCCTGGCCCAATGGTCGCTGCACCGCATGCTGCGATCCGGGGAGCTGGACAACCTGGCCTTTCCCGCCTACGCCCGCGAGAAGTTCGGCATTGACGCCGTGGAATATGTGAACCAGTTTTTTATCGACCGCGCGGAAGACATGGACTACCTCTCGGAGCTCCGCACCCGGGCCGGAGACGCCGGAGTCTCCAGCCAACTCATCATGTGTGATCTGGAGGGCCCGCTGGCCCATACCGATCCGGATGAGCGGCGGACCGCCGTCGAGAACCACTACAAATGGGTGGATGCGGCCGCCTACCTGGGCTGCCATTCCATACGGGTGAATGCCGCCGGGAACGGCAGCCGACAGGCTGTGGCCGACGCCGCCGTACAGGGACTCGGCGCCCTCACCGAATACGCCGCGGGGGCGAACATTAACGTGCTGGTGGAGAACCACGGGGGCTGGTCGTCCGACGGGGCCTGGCTGGCCGGGGTGATGGAGCAGGTAGGCCATCCCCGCTGCGGCACCCTCCCCGACTTCGGCAACTTTCGCATCAGCGCCGAAGAGCGTTACGACCGTTACCGGGGGGTGGAGGAGCTCATGCCCTACGCCCGCGCGGTAAGCGCCAAGAGTTACGACTTTGACGAGGAAGGCAACGAAACCACCATCGACTACCCGCGCATGCTGCGCATCATCCGCGATGCGGGCTACACCGGCCATATCGGCATCGAATACGAGGGGAGCAGGCTGAGTGAGACCGAGGGTATACGGGCCACCAAACAGCTTCTTATTAACGCAGAACAAGCCATAGGCGAGGAAGATTAGATGTATATCCAACAGGGTACCAAGGAATACGACGTGGCCATCGTGGGATCGGGCGCTGGAGGCGGCATGGCCGCCAAGGTGCTCGCCGAGTCGGGCGCCGATGTGGTGATGCTGGAGGCCGGCCCCTGGTTCGACTCCGAGGAGTTTGCCATGTTCAAATGGCCGTACGAGTCCCCGCGCCGCGGCGCCAGCATCCCCGAACAGGAGTTCGGGGAGTTCGACGCCTGCTACGGGGGCTTCAACCTGGAGGGTGAGCCCTACACCACCGCCCCGGGCACCAATTTCGCGTGGTTCCGCGCGCGCATGCTGGGGGGACGCACCAACCACTGGGGACGCATTTCCCTCCGCTTCGGGCCGGAGGACTTCAAGGCCCGAAGCGTGGACGGACACGGGGACGACTGGCCCATATCCTACGAGGATATCAAGCCCTACTACGACCGTCTGGACCGTGAGATCGGCATTTTTGGCACCAATGAGGGCATTTATAACGAGCCGGGCGGCATCTTCCAGCCTCCGCCCAAGCCGCGCTGCTATGAGCTGAAGGTGAAGGAGGCTTGCGACCGCATGGGCATTCCCTGCATCCCCTCGCGGCTCTCCATCCTGACCAAGCCCCTCAACGGGCGGGCCGCCTGCCACTACTGCAGCCAGTGCAACCGCAGTTGCTCCACCCACTCCAATTTCTCCACCCCCTCGGTGCTGCTGCCCCCGGCCCTGGAAACCGGCAACCTTGAGATCATCAACCACGCCATGGTGCGCGAGGTGCTCACCGACGGCAACGGACGCGCCACCGGCCTCTCCTACGTGCACAAGCCTGACAAGAAGGAGTACCAGGTGAAGGCGCGCATTGTGGTACTGGCCGCCAGCGCCTGCGAATCGGCCCGCCTGTTGCTCAACTCCAAGTCCGCGCAGCATCCCAACGGGCTGGCCAATTCAAGCGACACGGTGGGCAAGTACCTGATGGACTCTACGGGAACCTCCGTGGCGGGCATCTTTCCGCAGCTCTTCGATATGCCGGCACATAACGAGGACGGGGTGGGAGGCATGCACCTCTACATGCCCTGGTGGCTGCAGCAGGCCAACACCGACTTCCCCCGCGGCTACCATACGGAGATCTGGGGCGGCCGCGGCATGCCCAGCTACGGCTTCATGGGCGGCATCCAGAATTACAACGGCATGTTCGGCGACGGCGACGGCGGCGAGCGCGAGAAGGGCGGAGGGGGCTACGGACAGCAGCTCAAGGAGGACTACCGGCGCTTTTACGGCTCGGTCATCGGCTTCAGCGGCCGGGGTGAGTCCATCGCCTATGAGGATAACTACTGCGAAATCGATCCCGATACGGTGGACCAGTGGGGTATTCCCGTGCTGCGTTTCCACTACAACTGGAGCGAGGAGGAGTACAAACAGGTGCGCCACATGCAGCTGACCTATCGCGAACTCATCGAGGAGATGGGTGGAACCATCCTGGGAGGCGATATGCCCTCGCGGGAGCAGGGCTACGGCATCACGGCCCCGGGACAGATCATCCACGAGGTGGGAGTCACCCGCATGGGCGAGGATCCCTCCAGCTCGGTGGTCAACGAGTACGGCCAGGCCCACGACGTGGACAACCTCTTTGTGGTGGACGGGGGACCCTTCGTCTCCCAGCCGCACAAGAACCCGACCTGGACCATCCTGGCCCTCTCGATGCGGGCCTCAGAGTATATGGTCGAACAGCGCAACCAGGGAAACCTTTAACAGCCTATAAGGCACGACATTATGGAAGACAAGCCTAGGGAAGAGCGACACCACAGCCGGGGAAACAGCAGCACAAATGCCCGCAGGAGCGGAGCATCCGGCGGCAGGGGAGGCGCAGACCGTACGTCCGGCGCCGGAGGCAGCACCTTTACGCGCCGGGAAGCCCTTAAGACCCTCACCCTCGCCTCCTTTGCGACGGTGGGACTCACCATGACCGGCTGCCAGAACTCTCCGGAAAATCCCGCCAATAACCCCTTCGGAGAGGGGGTCTCGCCGGAGGACCTGGAGATGTGGAACCGCTCCTTTTTTACCGAGCACGAATTCGAAACTGTGCGCCAGCTCACCAATATGATCATTCCCGCCGACGAGCGCTCCGGCAACGCCGAGGAGGCGGGGGTGCCTGAGTTCATCGATTTCATGATGCTCGACCGCCCGGGCAACCAGACGCCCATACGCGGGGGACTCAACTGGCTGGACGCGCAGTGCCGCAAGCAGTTCGGCGGCAATTTCGTCGACTGCACGGAGGAGCAGAAACACGCCATGCTCGAACAGATTGCCTGGCCGGAGGACGCCGAGCCCGGCATGGAGCCCGGGGTACGCTTCTTCAACCGCATGCGCGACCTGACCGCCAGCGGCTTCTGGTCGTCGGAAACGGGCATCGACGACATCGGCTACATCGGCAACATGGCCACCAGCTGGGACGGCTGCAGCGATGAGGCCTGCGAGCACGTGGGCGTCAGCTACGAGGAGAGCTGAAGCGGACGGCCTGGCCTCACCTTCGGGGCGACCTGAAACTTTACAAAATAACGTACATTCACGGCATTCCGACCACCATGAGATACAAGCTTTTACTACCCCTGATGATCCTAACGCTAAGCACCTGCACCATGGGATACGGACAGGAACACAACACCCTCACCGATGAGGAGCGCCAGGAGGGCTGGCAGCTGCTTTTTGACGGCTCCTCCAGCGAAGGCTGGCGGGGCTATAACGAGGAGAGCTTCCCCCAGCAGGGCTGGACCACCGACGGCATGCTCACCATCCATCCCGGGGAGGGCGGCGGTGATATCATCACCACCGAGCAGTACGCTGACTTCGAACTGAAGCTGGAGTGGCGGGTGGAGGAGGCCGGAAATAGCGGGGTGTTCTACCACGCCATCGAGCAGCCCACGCAGCCCATCTACTGGTCAGCCCCCGAAATGCAGATCCTGGACAATGAAAACCATCCCGACGCCACGCGCGGGGAGGACGGCAACCGCATGGCCGGCTCCCTGTACGACCTTCTTCCTGCCCAGCCCCAGAACGCCCATCCGCACGGGGAGTGGAACAGCGCGCGCATCGTGATCAAAGGTTCCCTGGTGGAGCACTGGCAGAACGGGGAAAAAGTGTTGGAGTACGAGCGCTGGACCCCGGAGTGGTACGAGATGCTGCGCAACAGCAAGTTTGTGGACCATCCGGAGTTCGGGGACGCGCGTGAAGGCTACATCGGCCTGCAGGACCACGGCGATACCGTCAACTTCCGTAATATTAAGATACGGGAGCTGTAGCGGGTCAGCCGTCGGCCGCGAGCATGCCCAGGAAGCGCTCGGCCTGGGCGACCTGGCTGCTTTCGGGGTATTCGTCAATGATCATCTGGGCGTAGCGGCGCGCCTGCTCGGTATTGCCCGCGTCGCGATAAGCGTGGGCGGCCTCCATATAGTTGTAGGGAGTGGTGGATGAGTTGACTTCCCATTCCGCGGCGCGCACGTAAATGTCGGCGGCCTCGGAATGGTTGCCCAGCTCGGTCAGTATGACCGCGTGAAAGGAGAGGGGGGACACGCCCATGATGCCTTCCGGCACCTCGAAGCGCTGTATGTTGGAGAGGGCCTGCTGGTAGTTGCCCATGTTGAAGTGGCAGACGGCAGCGTAGTAGCGGGCCAGGTTGCCGGCGTCGGTGCCGCCGTAGTTGTTGATGATCTGCTCAAAGCCGACGGTGAACTGCGCTTCCGAGCCGGTGAGGGCCACCTGGTAGTTGCCCTGCAGGAATGCCGTTTCGGCGTTGGTCATCAGGTTGGCGGCCTGCCGCTCCTGTGACTGGTGGTAAAAGTAGTAGCCCACGCCCCCGCCCACGATGAGCAGGAAGGCAATGATGCCCCCGATGACGGCCGCCTTATTCTGCTGGTAGAAATACTGTACTTTTTCGTACGAATCCGCCAGGGGATCGCTTTCCAGTTGTTCCTTGGTTAATCTCTTCGACATGGTGCGTGTGCGGGTTCAGGCTGATTTTAGAGAGGCCAAAATTAGGATTCTTTTGAGTGATTACCAAAAGAAAGGCTTTCAGCTGAGGGTACCTTGGCTGAGCTCGTGCACCACATCGCAGCGGGCGGCGATCTCCTTTTCGTGGGTTATGAGCAGAATGCTCACGCCATCTTTATCGCGCAGCTCGAAAAGCATGGAGAGCAGGATCTCGGTGTTGCGCTCGTCCAGGTTGCCGGTGGGCTCGTCAGCCAGGATGAGGGCGGGATCGTTCATAAGGGCGCGGGCCATGGCTACGCGCTGCTGCTCACCGCCGGAGAGCTGGGTGGGCCGGTGTTCGGCGCGGCCGGGTATGCCAAAACGATCCAGCAGGGCCATGGCGCGATCACTTGCCTGACCGAAATCCTCATCGGCAATGAGTGCCGGCATCATCACGTTTTCAAGGGCGGTGAACTCCGGCAGGAGGTGATGAAATTGAAATACAAAGCCCAGCCTTCGGTTGCGGAAAGAGGCCAACTCGTCCTGACTCATGTCGTAGATGGCCCGCCCGTCCCAGTTCACCGTACCCGAATCGGGCCGGTCGAGTCCCCCGAGAATATGCAGCAGCGTGCTTTTGCCGCAGCCGCTGGAGCCCACCACCGAGGCCACCGAGCCGCGCGCAATGGAGATGGAGATCTTGTCCAGCACCAGCAGGTCCCCCCCGCCCGTCTTGCTGGGATAGGTCTTGGTGATGTCGGTACCGGTAAGGATCTCGTCGGGTTCAGCCATCGTCGCCGTCGTTGGAAGGGTCGTTGTTGCTGTCGACCTCCCCGGTACCGGGGTCGCCGGTGGAGGCGGACATCTCAAAAGGAGGGTAGATGATGGGTTCCACGTAGGTGCAGGAAGCACTTTGGGGATCCACCCGGGCCAGCAGGCCGCAGAGATGGTTGTTTCCGTCGGCCAGCTTGTAGCGGTGGGGTGTGCCCAGCTTGAAGCGTTTCAGGGAGGTCTCGGTGTCCATGCCCAGCACCGAATCGAAGGAGCCGGTCATGCCGGCGTCGGTGATGTAGCCCAGGCCTTTGGGAAAGATGCGTGCATCGTTGGTGGGCACGTGCGTGTGGGTGCCTACGAAAACCGAGGCGCGGCCGTCCAGGTGCCAGGCCATGGCCAGCTTTTCGGCCGTGGCCTCGGCGTGGAAATCCACAAAGACCATGTCGGTCTCTTCACTGATACGCTCCAGGGCCCAGTCGGCCGTGCCGAAGGGGTCGTCGATGTCCTGCATATAGGTGCGTCCCTGCAGGTTGAGCACACCGATTTTGTGATCGCGGCCGGGTACCTCGCGGACCACATAGCCGTAGCCCGGATTGCCGCGTGGATAGTTAAGGGGACGAAGGATGTTGGGGTCGGTCTTCATGTAGTCGAAGACCTTGTACTTGGCGAAGGAGTGGTTGCCGCCGGTGATTACATGGACCCCGAGGTCATAGAGTTTTTTTATGATCTGGCGGTTGATGCCCTTGCCCTTATGGGAGTTCTCTCCGTTGGCAACCACAAAGTCGGCCTCGTGCTTGTCGATGAGGGAGGGCAGGACGGTTTCCAGCAGACGGAGGCCCGGTTCGCCCACAATGTCGCCTACAAAAAGAATATTGAGGTGTTTACTAGACATCGAAAATGGTATTACATAAAAAAAGCCTCGAGAGGAGGCGGACAAGGTACGAAAAAGAGACCGGGTTTCGGAACGGGTCTACGCTTCCGCCTCGATTTCATCCACGAATTTTTCCAGGGCGCTGTTGACGTTTTTCAGCACCTTGTCTTCCTGCTGGTTCAGCTCGCGGTTGCGACGGCGCTCCTCGAAAAGCTCTTCGGCGATGCTCAGGGCGGCCAGCACCATAACGGTGGTTTCGGGCTGCTTGCTAAGCTCCTTCTTGTACTGCTTGAACTTCTCGTCCACGTACTGGGAGATGCGGATCATGGCCTCCACCTCCGAGTCTTCCACCTTGAGGGGATACTGTTTTCCGAGGATGGTAATCTTGATCGACTTCATTCTTCGCCCTCCTCGTCCAGGTGTTGGTCGATTTTGGAGATGAGTCCCAGCACCTGGTGGTGCATGGACATACGTTCGGTCTCGTCTAGGGCGGCAAAGATGTCGGGATCGCGGTGCTCGCGGTTGTCCAGTTCGTCCCGGAGCTCCTGGTTCTCCTCCTCCAGCTCGCCTATACGTTCCCGTAGGCCGGTCACCTCCCCGCGAATCTTCTCCAGCAGGGCGTGGAAGCGTTCCTGGTATGGGTTGTCGTCGGTCAGCAAGCGGCCTCCTAGGATCGCAGTTGGGCTGAAAACCTTGTCTCCAGCTCTTTAAGCACTTTATTGATTATAGGCTCTACGTCTTTGATAGTCAACGTTTTATTTTCGTCGACGAAGTTCAGGCGGAAGGCCAGGCTCTTGTTCTCCTCGCCGATGGATTCCCCTTCAAAGACATCGAAGACCTGAAGGTCGCGCAGCGATTCACCGGCCTCCATGCGAATCACTTCCAGCAGGTCGCCCGCGGCCACGGAGGCATTCACCACTACGGCAAAATCGAACTCGAAGGGAGGGTAGATCGAGACGGGTCGGTAGGCGCTTTCGCCGGGCTTTGCGGCCCGTCGCGCCTCGTGGATGGCCTCCAGGGAGAATTCGGCGGCGAAACAGGGCCGTTCGATCTCGTAATCCGACAACAGGGCGGGGGCGATGCGGAAGAGGGTGCCCAGACGCTGCCCGCCGGACCGGTAGTGCAGGCGGTCGCCCGAATCCGCTTCGGCGGTCCACTGCGGCACGTCCATCTGGCGGAGCATGTGCTCCACGTCACCTTTCAGGTCGAAAAAGTCGTAGTGCTCGGGCTCGCTGTTCCAATGCTCGATGCTCTTCCAGCCTCCCAGTCCCATAAGAAGGTGCACCTCCTCGTCGACACCGGGGTACCAGGTGCCCTCTCCGCCGGAGAAGACGTGTCCCACTTCGAAAAAGCGTACGCTGTTGGCTTTGCGGTTGAAGTTGTAGGCGGCCGAGGTGAGAAAGCCGTAGAGCAGGGAGGGACGCAGGGTGGTCATGTCCTGCGATATGGGATTCAGCGTGTGGATCATCTCGTCCAGGTCGCCCAGTCTGCGGGCGTCGGCTTCCGGCATCAGGGAATTGGTGTAGATCTCGCGGTAGCGCAGGGCGCGGGCCACCTCGCTGGCTCGCGACTGCAGCTTCTCCCATTCGCTGAGGGGCTGCGGGGGGGTGATGCGGATGTGGGAGGGAGGCTCGATGTTGTTGTAGTCGTAGAGGCGTCCAACCTCCTCCACCAGGTCTACTTCGCGTTCCAGGTCGGGCCGCCAGGAGGGTACGCGGCAGGTGAGGCTGCCGGGGTCTCCGGCCGATATCTGAAGCCCCAGTCCGTCAAGAATTTCGCTGATCTCCTCCGTGCCGAATCCGGTGCCCAGCAGGCGGTTTACGTAGGAGGCGCGCAGGGTGATCTCCCGGTGTTCGTGGGGCACGGGGTGCACGTCGCTGCAGCCCCCGGAGACTTTTCCCCCGGAAATATCTGCGATGAGCGCGGCTGCGCGCTCGGCGGCGGCCCGTTGCAGGTTGGGGTCCACGCCCCGCTCGAAGCGGTAGGAGGCATCCGTCTGCAGGTTCTGCTCCTTGGCGGTGCGGCGGATGGTGCCCGGCTCGAACCAGGCGCTCTCGATCAGAAGTTCGGTGGTGCCTTCGGAGACCTCCGAGTCCACCCCGCCCATGACGCCTGCGATGGCTACCGGAGCTTCGCCGTCGCAGATGAAGAGGGTGCCGGGGGCGCAGTTGCGCTTGACGTGGTCGAGCGTTTCAAAAGTGACCGCCTCCTCGTAATCGCGCACCACGATGGCGTCGCCGCGCAGCTGCCCGCGGTCAAAGGCGTGCAGGGGCTGGCCGGTCTCGAGCATCACCCAGTTGGTGGCGTCCACCACGTTGTTCACCGGACGCACGCCCAGGGCAAGCAGGCGGTTCTTCAGCCAGGCCGGAGACTCGCCGACGGTCACGCCGCTGACCGCCTTTCCCACGTAGCGGTGGCATTTTTCAGGATTTTTAATAGAGATGTCGAACTTCTCCAGCGGCTCCGCTTCGCTGAAATCCGCCGCGTAGGGGAGCTCGAAATCAAGGTCCAGGGCCGCTGCCAGGTCCCGTGCCACGCCGACGTGGCTGGTGGCGTCGGGCCGGTTGGGCGTGATGGCGATGTCGATGACGGTGTCGGTGTAGAGGTCAAGCACCTCCCTCAGGGGCGTGCCCGGGGCAGCCGAGGTGTCGAGCACCATGATGCCCTCGTGACCCGTTCCCAGTCCCAGTTCGTCCTCCGCGCAGATCATGCCCTCGGAGGACTCCCCGCGAATTTTGGCCTTTCGGATGGTGAGGTACTCCCCCTTTTCGTCGGTCACGGGGAGGGTGGTGCCAACGGTGGCCACGGGCACGGCCTGTCCGGCTGCCACGTTGTCGGCTCCGCAGATAATCTGCCGGGGCTCGCCGGCGCCGGCGTCCACCCGGCAGATGCGCAGGCGGTCGGCATTGGGATGATCGCGCACCTCCTCCACCTTGCCGACCACCACGCCCTCCAGGGAAGTGCCGTAGGGACGCACCTCCTCCACCTCCAGTCCGATGAGGGTCAGCTTCTCGGCCGTCTCCTCCGGCGAAAGGGACAGATCGATCAGTTCGGTGAGCCAGTTGTAGGATAGGTTCATGCGAAACGGAAGCTTAAACTCAGTGAAATTGCTCGAGGAAACGCTGGTCGTTGTTATAGAAGACGCGGATGTCCTCTATGCCGTGGCGCAGAATGGCGATGCGTTCCACACCCATGCCCCAAGCGTAGCCGGTATAGGTTTTGGAATCGACGCCCGCGGCATCGAAGACGTTGGGATCGACCATGCCGGCGCCCAGGATCTCAAGCCACCGTCCCCCCTCGTCGGTCTCCCACCAGATGTCCATCTCCAGGCTGGGTTCGGTGAAGGGGAAGAAGCCGGGACGCAGGCGGTAGCGAACATCGCTGCCAAACATGAGCCTGGCGAAGGTGATGAGGGTCTCCTTCAGCTCGGCCACCGACACGTCGGTGTCTACATAGAGCGCCTCCACCTGGTGGAAAAGGAAATAGGATTTTGGAGTGACGGCCTCGTTGCGGTAGACCCGCCCGGGGATGATGGCGCGTATGGGCGGCTCCTGCTCCTGCATCAGACGTATCTGCACGGGGGAGGTGTGGGTGCGCAGCACCAGGTCCTCCGCCTCGCCCTCCCCACGGCGTATAAAAAAAGTATCCTGCTCATCGCGGGCCGGATGGTTGGGCGGGAAGTTAAGCGCCGTGAAGTTGTGGAAATCGTCTTCGATCTCCGGTCCGTCCGCAATGTCAAAGCCCAGGCGGTAGAAGATGCGCTTCATCTCCTCCAAGGTCTTGGTGAGAGGATGCCAGGAGCCGGCCGGAGAGGGAGGAGGGGGCAGGGTCAGGTCGTCCGTCGCCGATGCCGAGGAGGTTTCGCCGCGCTGCAGGGCAGCCTTGGCCTCTTCGAAGGTCTCCTCGGCCAGGTTCTTGACGCGGTTCATGGCCTTGCCCACCTCGGCGCGGTCTTCCTTGGGCACCTCGCCCATGTGCCCGAACATGGCCTGCACCTTGCCCTTGCGGGAGAGAAATTCCAGGCGGAAGGCTTCCAGTTCGTCTTCGTTGTCTATGGTACGTTCCCTGATCTCCTCTTCCAGGGATCGGATGTCGGATAGCATGTACGTGCGGGGATCTGGTGCGGGTGCCTGCGGGGTAAATAAAGGCGAAAACTATTTAATTCCCCCGTGCGCATCAATAAAAAAACCGATTCCCTCCCGGCGCGGGCCGGTAGTGGAATCGGTCCTTGAAAAAGGAGATGCGGATCAGCTTTCGACCTCTTCCACGAGCGCGGTAAAGGTCTCGGGATCGCGGACGGCAATGTCCGCCAGCATTTTCCGGTTGATCTGGATGTCGTTTTTGTTGAAGGCTCCCATCAACCTGGAATAGGTCGAGCCGTTCTGACGGGCTGCGGCGTTGATGCGTGTGATCCACAGTTTGCGGAATTCACGTTTGCGAACCTTGCGGTCTCGGTACTGGTATAGCAGTCCCTTCTCGACCGCGTTCTTCGCGATGGTGTACACATTCTTGCGTTTGCCCCAGTAACCTTTCGCCTGCTGGAGTATCTTGCGGCGACGGCGACGGGAAGCCACATTGTTGGTGGAACGTGGCATTTTGTCTGTGTTAGGAGGTTAGTATTGGCTTACTTGTACGGAATCATCTGTTCGACGGACTTCTTGTTGGTTTTGTCAACAAGAGTGTCCTGGCCGAGTTTGCGTTTCCGCTTGCTGCGTTTCTTGGTGAGGATGTGACGCTTGCCGGCTTTTTTGCGTTTGATCTTGCCGGAGCCGGTTTTCTTGAAGCGCTTCTTGGCCCCACTGTTGGATTTCATCTTAGGCATAATAGGATCACCTATAAGGTATTTCTGTTGGCGATTGCCGTTCAGAACCGCAAGATAGGGAACTTTCCCGGCAGAGTAAACAGCCGGGGCGGGTTTTTACGAGGTACGCGGAGACTTCAGCCGCCCTTCTTGTTGGGGGAGAGCATCATGATCATGCGTCGGCCCTCCAGATTGGGCTGAGACTCGATCTCGCTGATGTCGGAGAGTTCCTCGGCCAAGTCCACCAATACCTTCTTTCCCCGATCAGTGTGGAGCATGTCGCGGCCGCGAAATTGCACGGTAGCCTTAACCTTGTCGCCGCTCTCCAGGAACTCCCGGGCGTGGCGGGTCTTGAACTCAAGGTCGTGGTCGTCGGTGTTGGGCCGGAAACGGAGCTCCTTGACCTGGACGGTGTGCTGCTTCTTCTTGGCCTCCTTCTCCTTCTTTTTCCTTTCGTACATGTACTTTCCAAAGTCGATCACCTTGCAGACAGGCGGCCGTGCGTTGGATGCGACTTCAACAAGGTCGAGATCGAAGGACTGCGCGATCTCAATGGCGCGGTCGATATCCACGATCTCGTGCTCCTCATCAGGTTTGATGACCCTCACTTTTGAATGTCGTATTTCGTCATTGACGTTGGGGCGGTCATCGTGGCCCCGGGGACGTGGTCTTCTGCTTCTGGCGATAGTTACCTCTGTACTTAAATTAGGGATTATTCGTCGTCGTGACTCGGATTGGTTTTCTGTTCGATCTCCGTAGTGAGATTAGAAATAAATTCAGAAAATTCAAAGGTGCCGATGTCGCCCTCGCGATGTCGGCGGATCGACACGGTGCCTTCGTTCTGCTCCTCGTCGCCCACTATTAACATATATGGAATCTTGCTCGTTTCAGCTTCCCGAATTTTTCCGCCCAGTTTTTCGCTCCGGTCGTCGAGCTCCACGCGGATGCCGCGTTTGGCCAGGGCTCCATGCAGGTATTCGGCGTAGGGATTGATATCATCGGAGATGGGCAGGATAGCCACCTGGACGGGGGCCAGCCACACGGGGAAGTCGCCCGCGAAATGCTCAATCAGGATACTCACGAAACGTTCCATGGATCCGAAGGGCGCGCGGTGTATGATTACCGGACGGTGCTTCTCGTTGTCGGAGCCCATATAGGTTAGGTCGAATCGCTCCGGCATCACGTAGTCCACCTGCACAGTGCCCAGCTGCCATTTTCGTCCGATGGCGTCGCGGATGATAAAATCGATTTTGGGACCGTAGAAGCTGGCCTCGCCTTTGGCTTCGAAGTAGTCCAGTTCCATACTTTCGGCCACCTCGCGGATGGACTGCTCGGCGCGGTCCCACATCTCCGCCTCACCGGCATACTTGCCGGCGTCCGCCGGGTCGCGGAAGGAGAGGCGCGTCTTGACCGGCATGTCGAAGGTCTTGAAGACCAGCTGCGTCAGGTCGATGGCGTTGACAAGCTCGTCGTGCAGCTGAGCTTCGGTACAGTAGATGTGGGCGTCGTCCTGGGTGAAGCCGCGCACGCGTGACAGTCCGCTCAGCTCGCCCGACTGCTCGAAACGGTAGACCGATCCGAATTCCGCCAGGCGTATGGGCAGGTCGCGGTAGGAGCGCAGCTCCGAGGCGTAGATGCGGTGGTGGTGCGGGCAGTTCATGGGTTTGAGCATATACGGCTCGCCCTCTACCTCCATGGGCGGGTACTGCGAATCCTTGTAGTAGGGATAGTGCCCGCTGGTTTCGTAGAGCTTAATACTGCCGATATGGGGGGTGATAACTTCCTTGTAGCCACGCTTTAACAGCTCTTCCTTTAAGAAACTTTCAAGCTCCATGCGAAGGATGGTGCCCTTGGGCTTCCAGATCGGCAGGCCCTGGCCCACCATGGGATCCATCATAAACAGTCCCAGCTGTTTGCCCAACTTGCGGTGGTCGCGCTTTTTGGCCTCCTCCACCTGCTGCAGGTGCTCCTCCAGGAGTTTCTGCTTGGGAAAGCTGATGCCGTAGATGCGGGTGAGCTGCCTGCTGTCGACGTCCCCGCGCCAGTAGGCGCCGGATATGCCCGTGAGCTTGACGGCCTTGATGTCGCCCGTATGCGGGATGTGGGGGCCCTTGCAGAGGTCGGTAAATTCGCCCTGCTCGTAGAAGGTGATGGTGCCCTCCTCCAGCTCCTCGATTAGCTCCAGCTTGTAGGGGTTGCCGCGCTCTTCGTAGAAAGCGCGCGCCTCCTTCTTGCTTACCTTGCGGCGGATAAATTCCGATTTGTTGCGGGCCCGTTCGATCATCTTCTCCTCAATACGCTCGAAGTCGCCCTCGCCCACCTCGGTGTCGCCGAAGTCGATGTCGTAGTAAAAGCCGTTTTCGATGGGGGGACCGATGCCGAATTTGGCTTCCGGGTAGAGCTCCTGCACGGCCTCCGCCAGCAGATGGGCCGAAGAGTGCCAGAAGGCGTACTTCCCGTCTTCGGTATTCCAGGTGTTGATGGTGATCTCGCCGCCCTGTTCGAGGGGACGCGACAGATCGAGGACCTCATTGTCCAGGGTGATGCTGAGCGCCTCGCGGGCTAGTCCCTTGGAGATGGATTCGGCCACCTCGCGGCCTGTGGTTCCGCTGGGAAAGTCCTTGCTGCTGCCGTCGGGAAAGGTAATGGTAATCTGCTCTGCCATGCGGCCGGTTGCGTTGGTATGGAATACATTAAAATTGGAGCCCGTAAAAATATAAAAAATGAGGCAGAGCGACAGGACCAATTATAGGTTATCCCTTCATTTGTTATGGGACTTTATTATTATTAAATGGATCATCTCTCCTATAGTATTCTGAAGTACCTACGGATGACCTAAAGTCTCCACTTACGCGAAGGACGATAACCGCACAAGTGATTGGTTGAGCGGGCCTTTGAGCCCGCTGACGATGTAGGAGTATACAGGCAACGCAGCGGCTTTACATGAGCAACCGGCATTCCTTTTTTGACAGGCGTCCCCTGTTTGTACTAGATCACAAGACCCTGGACATTGTGGACGTCAACGAGTCGGCGGTCGAGCGCTATGGCTACAGCCGGGAGGAATTCCTGTCGATGAACGTCAACGATCTGGGCACCAAGCGCAAACGCACCGAGCTTGTCGGCGGATTGGAAGCGGACAATTCGGTAGACAAGATCTGGAAGCATTCCACCCGCTCCGGGGAGGAGTTCTACGTGCAGTTCACCTACCACGTGTTTAATCACCAGGGCAAACCCGTGAAGCTGGTCGTTGCCCACGAGGTAACGGAACTGGTGGAGGATGGCGAGCGGGACCGGCACAGGTTCCCGCAGGTGGACACCCACCGCGACAACGGTCCGCTGGCGGAAATCGAGTGGGATCCCGATAAGAAGGTGCGTACGTGGTCGGAGAAGGCGGAGGAGCTCTTCGGCTGGCGCGAGGAGGAGGTGGTGGGAGTGGAGGCCTTTTTCGACCGTTTTGTCCATGAGGAGGAGCTGGAGAAAGCCTACCAGGTGATCGACCAGCGCTATCTGACAGTCAGGAAGCCTGGCTACACCATCGAGGGAAGAGTGCGCACGAAGTCCGGCAAGATCCTCATCTGTGAGTGGTACAATTCGATGGTGTACGACGAGGTGGGCGAGCTGGTCTCGATCAACTCGCTGGTGCATGATATCTCCGATCGCAAGGAGTCGGAGTATCTTTTTCGCGCACTCTCCGAAGAGTCGCTGGTAGGCGTCTACCTTATACAGGACGGGATTTTCAAGTACGTGAACCCCAAACTCGCCTCCATTTTCCACTACAAGAAGGAGGACATTGAGAACAAGCTGAGTCCCATGGACCTGACCCATCTCGACGACCGGGAGACCGTCAAAACCAACATCCGGCGCCGCCTCAAGGGGGAGTCCAAGGCCCTGGAATATGACTTCCGCGGGGTGACGCGCGACGGGCAGATCATTCACGTAAACGTCTACGGAACGGCTATCACCTATTTTGGCAAGCCTGCCATCATTGGCACTCTGCTGGACATCACCGACACCAAGCTGGCCCTGCGCCGTTACCGGGCCAGCGTGGAGAGCTTCCAGGATCTGTTCGATTCCATCAGTGATGCCATCTATATCCAGAATCGCAATGGCAGGTTTATTGAGGTCAACCAGAGCGCCGTGGAGCTGAACGGCTATTCCAAGGAACGCCTCATCGGCAGCACGCCCGACTTCCTGGCCTCGGATCGGGTGGACCTGGACGAGGCCCACGACTACTTCCAGCAGGCCCTTGACGGGGAGGTCGTGGAGTTCACGCAGTGGGGCAAGCGCAAGAACGGGGAGGTCTTCCCGGAGAAGGTAATCCTGAGTCCGGGCACCTACTTCGGGGAGGAGGTGGTGATCGCCATCAGCCGGGACATCAGCGCGCAGCACGAGGTCGAGGAGCAGCTGCGCAAGAACGAGGAGCTCTTCCGACAGCTCTTCCAGAATTCGCCCATCGCTATCGCCATGATGGACGAAAACCAGGAGATCCGCCACGTCAACGAATCCTTCGTCGAGCTCTTCGGCTATTCCGCCGAGGAAGCCAGCGGCACCGACATCGACCGGCTCATTGTCCCGGATGAGGACCTACGAACAGGCGCAGCGAGCTGTCCCGCACCATTTTCCAGGGCGTTACTTCCAACATGACCGCACGCCGGATTACCAGGGAGGGTCGCATGGTGGACGTGCTCATCTACGGGGTGCCCGTCACCGTCAAGGGGGAAACCATCGCCATTTACGGCATGTATGTGGATATCACCGACCAGAAGCAGGCCGAGGCGAAGATCAAGAAATCCCTGCGCGAAAAAGAGGTGCTGCTGGCCGAGATCCACCATCGCGTGAAGAACAACCTGGCGGTTATCACGGGCCTGCTTGAGCTGCAGTCCTATAACGCCTCCTCGGAGGGGGCGCGGAACGTGCTCCAGGAAAGCCAGATGCGTATCAATTCCATCGCCCTCATCCACGAGAAAGCTCTATCAGAACGAAAATCTCTCGGAGATTTCCTTCGACGTCTACCTGAAGGAGCTCACCGACGCCATCGTCTCCTCCATGGAGACCAATGAAAAGGACATCGCCATCACCATCGACGCGGCTCCCATCCACCTGACCATCAACCAGGCCATTCCCACCGGACTCA